>CAZBUX010000045.1:0-2038 GCA_964495185.1 uncultured Rickettsiales bacterium
CGACCAGGCCGCCGTCAGCGCCATGCGTGACGCGCTCAACGGGCTTGCCATCGACGGCACGGTAGTGATCGGCGAAGGCGAGCGCGATAACGCGCCGATGCTGTATATCGGCGAGAAAGTCGGCAGCGCCAGCAGCGGCCCGCAGATCGACATCGCGCTCGACCCGCTCGAAGGCACCACCATCTGCGCCAAGGGCGGCGTCAACGCGCTGGCGGTCATCGCCATGGCGGAAAAAGGCGGGTTCCTGCACGCGCCGGACGTCTATATGGATAAAATCGCGGTGGGCGGCGGACTGCCCGCAGGCGTCGTCGATCTCGACAACTCGCCCGCGACCAATCTGAAAAACCTCGCCAAGGCGAAAAAATGCGCCATCTCCGACCTCGTGGTGGTGATACTGGAACGCGACCGCCACGAGGAGCTGATCGCCAAAGTCCGCCAAGCGGGCGCGCGGATCCAGCTCATCTCCGACGGCGACGTGGCGGGCGTGATTGCCACCGCCAAGCCGGATACGGGCGTGGATATGTATATGGGCATCGGCGGCGCGCCTGAAGGCGTGCTGGCGGCGGCCGCGCTACGCTGCACCGGCGGCCAGATGCAGGGACGCCTGCTGTTCACCAAGCAGGAAGAAAAAACCCGCGCCAAGCGCATGGGCGTTACCGACCTGAACAAGAAATACCAGCTTGAGGACCTCGCGCGCGGCAACGTCATGTTCGCCGCCACGGGCGTTACCGACGGCTCGATGCTGCGCGGCGTGCGCCGCTATCCGGGCGGGGCGGTCACCCACTCCATCATCATGCGCTCGAAAACCGGCACGATGCGTATCGTCGAGGCGCATCACAACTTCACGCGCAAAACGTGGGGAGATGTTTAAGGGAGGCATAAGGGATAAGCGGTAAGGGATAAGGGTAAAATACGTCCCTTATCGCTTATGCCTTATCCCTTATCGCTACTTGCCGGAAACTCAACCACCTTATGCTCTTTCGCGTATTCTAATTCATCCGCATAAGCGCCGAGCAAATGACGGTAAAAGAGCATGTCGCCGTTGTTGATACGCATGAGGTAATCCGAGAGCAGCTCCAGCCCGACTTTATCGCGTAAAGCGTCGACATTGTCGCCGTCCTCGATGGGCTTGGGAACGAAGCAGCCGTTGGCGGCTTCGCGTATCTGGGTGCCGAAGCGCTGGTGCAGGCCTGCATTGCATAAAATACGATCGGTGAGGAAGGCAAGGAAGCCGGGCGAAAGCTCGCCGCGCTGGATGCTTTTCATCATGAGGCCATGACAGTAGCGCTGGAACTCGGGGTCGTAATCGGCGTGCTGAACGATCATGAACGCCGCCTCGCCCGCATGCTCGCCCATGGTTTTTTTCGACGGCCAGCCCTGATCGGCAATGATCTGCTTTAAGCCCTCGCTCTTGCGGCGGTGAATGCTTTCTAAAAATTTCAGCGAGGAATCGTGGTAGGCCGGGGAAACCGCGGGCGGCAAAAGCCCCGCAGGGGCTTCCAGCGTAAAGAGTTCGGAGTAGTTGAGCGGTTCGTGCATGCTTGCTAACATATCCTCATTGTAATATTGTAGCGTAAATTCGCCGGGTTGGCGCTAAAAATCGCCACCTTTTACGCTAAAAATCGAGTGACATGAGCGCCGCACAGGTTAATCCCGCCGTCAAAAAAGCCTGGTATAAAAGCCTCTATTTTCAGGTAATTCTCGCCATCACGCTGGGTATCGCCTTCGGCGCGATGTACCCGGCTCAGGCCGTGACCATGAAACCGCTGGCCGACGGGTTTATCAAGCTGATCAAAATGCTGATCGCGCCCATCGTGTTCTGCACGGTGGTCACCGGCATCGCCGGGATGCGCAACATGAAGATCGCCGGGCGCGTCGGGTTCAAGGCGCTGCTGTATTTCGAAGGCATGACCACGCTGGCGCTCGTCATCGTCTATGCGCTTGGAGTGAGTCTCACTGGCAGTCAGGCAACTGGGGCAATGGCGGCCATACTGCTGCTCTGCGACGGGGTCTTTTTCGTCGAGGCCCGCACAGGAAC
>CAZBUX010000045.1:2048-10116 GCA_964495185.1 uncultured Rickettsiales bacterium
ATCGGCCTCATCGTCGCCAATACGCTGAAACCCGGCGCGAACATGCATATAGACCCGGCGAGCCTCGACCCGAAATCCATCGAGATTTACGCGACCAAGGCCGCCGAGCATAAGGGTGCGGCGGATTTTTTCCTGAACATCATCCCGAGCACCATCGCCGACGCCTTCACACGCGGCGACCTGTTGCAGGTGCTGCTTGTCTCCATCCTGTTCGCCATGGCGATGATCTCGCTGGGCAATCGCGGCTACCAGCTGGTGACGCTGATCCAGCAGCTTTCCGACGCGCTGTTTGCGATCGTGAGCTTTATCGTGAAATTATCGCCCATCGGCGCCTTCGGGGCGATGGCGTTTACCGTCGGTCAGTACGGGCTGGAATCGCTCAGCGGACTGCTGAACCTGATGATCACCTTCTACCTCACCTGCATCCTTTTCATCGGGCTCGGGCTTGGGCTGGTGATGCGGCTGTGCGGATTCAGGCTGTGGCCGTATCTCAAATACATCAAGGATGAGTTATTCATCGTTCTGGGAACGTCGTCGTCGGAAGCGGCGCTGCCCAACCTGATCGAAAAGATGATCAAGTTCGGCTGCGCGCGACCCATCGTGAGCATGGTGGTCCCCACCGGCTATTCGTTCAACCTCGACGGCACGTGTATTTACCTGACCATGGCAGCGCTCTTCATCGCGCAGGCCACCGGCGTCGACCTCACGCTCACCGAGGAGCTGACGCTGCTTGCGGTGCTGCTGCTTACTTCCAAGGGCGCGGCGGGCGTAACCGGAAGCGGCTTCATCGTACTGGCCGGGACGCTTTCGACCATCGGCCACGTGCCGGTGGAAGGCATGGCGCTGATTCTGGGCATCGACCGCTTCATGTCGGAAGCCCGCGCCATCACCAACATCATCGGCAACGGCGTGGCGACCATCGTGGTGGCGAAGTGGGAGAAGGCGATCGATATGGAAGCAGCCAGCAAGGCGTTAGGAGTAAGCGATAAGGGATAAGGGAAAAAACACTTCCTTATCCTTCCCTTATCCCTTAACCCTTATCGCTTATGCCCTTTCCCTTCGCCTCCCTGTGCGCAATATACACCGTACTCGCCACGATGATCAGCGCTCCGGCAATAGTGCTTTCGTCCATCACTTCGCCGAACAGGAAATAGGCGCCGATGGCGGTGAATACCAGCCGGGTGAAATCGAACGGCATCAGCACCACCATATCCACGCGCATATAGGCGCGCGTCATCATGAGATGCGCGGCGGTGGAAAACAGCGCGATTAAAAAGATGAGCGCGAGCTGTTCGGGGTTCACGCTGGAAAGATGCGGCAGCGCGGGAAACAGCGACCATGGGATCATGAACAGCGCCATGTAGAACACGATGGTTTCGGGCGCTTCGGTGCGCGTGAGCGTTTTGACCAGCACGCCCGCCACCGCCATCACCGCCGAGGAAAACAGCACCAGCATGGCGCTGTGGCTGATGCCCTGCGTATCGGGCCGCAGGATGACCAGCATGCCGATGAACCCGACCGCAATCGCCATCCAGCGGCGCATGCCGGCTGTTTCGCGCAGGAACACGATAGCGAAAATGGTGGAGAAGATCGGCGTGGTGAACGACAGCGCCGTGGCGACCGTAAGCGGCATGATGGTGATGGAATAAAACCACGTTTCCATCGCCACGAAACCGATGCTCGCCCGCCAGAAATGCCCCGACAGTCGGCGCGTGGAAATGCTCGGCATCCCCTTATGCAACGCCAGCATCCACACCACCACAATGCCGAAGCTCAGGATATTGCGTAGAAGAACGATCTGCGTGGGGTGCATCCCGTCGCCCACCAGCCGGATCACCACGTTCATGGTGGCGAAACAGGCCATGCTGAGCAGCATGAGAATGATGGCCTGCAGGGTGCGGGTAAGCGGGAACATGGAGGACAGATTGTGGGATTTTCAACGATGATTCAATATAATTGTCATCCCGGCCTGCGCCGGAATGGCAGCTATAGAGCCAGTGATGACAATGCTATAAATACGCGGTAATCTTTTCTCCATGAAAACCCCGTCCCGCCCAAAAACCAACGATCTTGCCGCGATGAAAACCGCGCTTTCCGCCACGCGCGAAAAGCTCAGGCGCGCGTTCATGAAAACCGGCGATGCCGACGCGATGCTTACCGGGCACGCAGAGGCGATCGACGCGCTGATCGCGTCGCTGTTCGAAACAGCGACCGCAGGCGAGGACGTAAAAATCGCGGCGGTGGCGGTAGGCGGCTACGGGCGCGGGGAATTGTTTCCCTATTCCGATATAGACCTGCTGTTCCTCCATGACGGCGGCGATGCCAAGCGCGTGGCGAAAATCGCCGAGGCGGTGCTGTATGCGCTGTGGGATCTCGGGCTTACCATCGGGCAGGCGCATCGCAGCGTCGACGAAGCCATCGCGCTTGCGAAAGAAGACATCACCATCCGCACCAATTTGCTCGACGCGCGCATGCTTGCGGGAAGCAAGCCGGTATTCGAGAAATTCCGCGCGCGCTACGACAAGGATATCCGCGCCGCATCGGCGCTGGAATTCGTGGAAGCCAAGCTCGCCGAGCGCGACGGCAGGCATCTGCGCTTCGGCGATTCGCGCTATATGCTGGAACCCAACGTTAAGGAAGGCAAAGGAGGGCTCCGCGACCTGCACACGCTGTGGTGGCTCGCGCGTTACGTTTACCCGATTGCAGAGCTGAAAGACCTCGTGAAAATGGGGTTGCTCACGCGCGAGGAATACCAGCTCTTCGACCGTTCGCGGCAATTCCTGTGCAAGACGCGCATTCACCTGCATTACCTCGCCGGACATGCGGAGGAGCGGATTTCCTTCGACCGCCAGCAAGCGCTCGGCGTGGCGATGGGTTACGAGCATCCCTCGCCCAACCGCACGGTGGAGCGCTTCATGCGCCGCTATTTCGTGGCGGTGCGCATGGGCGGGATGGCCACGCGCATCGTCTGCGCGCTGCTTGAGGACGAGAAGAAGCGCAAGCCCCGCAAATCGCTGGCGTGGCTTTGGCAGAAACCATGGGCGGTAAGCCCCTTCCGCCTCGACGGACAGCGGCTGGCGGCCAGGAGCGACGGCGCGTTCGAGGAAAACCCGATCCAGATGCTGGAGATTTTCAAAGTCGCGCAAACCCACCAGCTCGACATCCATCCGCGCACGTTGCAGCTCATCGCGCGCAACCTCCCAGCTATCGACGACAAGCTCGAAAACGACGCCAGAGCCAACGCGGTTTTCCTGGAAGTGCTGGTAAGCAGGCAGGACGCGGAAACGACCCTGCGCAAAATGAGCGATGCGGGCGTGCTCGGCAAATTTATCCCCGATTTCGGGCGCGTCATCGGGCAGACGCAGTTCAATATGTACCATGTATTCACGGTGGACGAACACACGCTGGTCGCCATCGGCATATTGCACGCCATCGAAAACGGGCACCTGAAAAAAGAACTGCCGCTGGCCACCGATATCATCGCGCGCATCAAGATGCGCCGCGTGCTTTACGTCGCCCTGCTCTGCCACGATATCGCCAAGGGCCGCGGCGGCGACCATTCGCTGCTCGGCGAAAAGATCGTAATGAAACTCGCGCGGCGTTTCGGGTTTTCCGACGACGAGGTGAAAACCGCGGCGTGGCTGGTGCGCGACCATCTCGTATTCACCAACACCGCCTTCAAGCGCGACATCAACGACCCGAAAACCATTCAGGACTTCGTGGCGGTGGTGCAGTCGCCAGAGCGGCTCAAGCTGCTTTACGTGCTGACGCTGGCCGATATGCGCGCCGTGTCGCCGGGCGTATGGAACGCATGGAAAGGCGCGCTGCTCGACGAATTATACCGCCGCAGCGAACAGGCTATCGGCACCGGGAAAATCGAGCTCAAGCAACAGCAGGCCGGGCAGTTTAGAAAAGAGCTGGCGCAGCTTCTTCACGGCTGGAGCGAACGCGAGATCGACGGCTATCTCGAAGTCGGGAACGCCGCGTTTTTTACAAGCTGTGGGCTTGCGCACCACGCCGCCATCGCGCGCATGCTGAAGGAAGCGGCGCGCATGCCCCAACCTTTGCTGGTGGACACGCAGCACGATTACGAGCGGAAAACCACCGAGATTACCGTGTGCACGCTCGACCAGCACGGACTGTTCGCAAAACTTGCCGGCGCGCTGGCGCTGGCGGGCGCGAACATCGTCACCGCCCAGATTTTTACGCTGAAAAACGGCATGGCGGTCGACGTATTTTCCGTGCAGGACGCTTCGGGCGAAGTATTCGACCGCGCCGACCGGCTAGCCAAAATGTCGGTGTATATCGAGCAGGCACTTTCCGGCGAGATGGATATCGGCAGCGAATTCGCAGAGCGCAAACCCGGTTACCGCTCGCAGCGAAAAAGCGCGCTTGCCGCGCCGGGGCAGGTATTCATCGAGAACGACGCGAGCAACATCCACAGCGTCATCGAGATCACCGGCACCGACCGCATCGGCTTCCTCTACCAGGTGACACGCGCCATCGCCGACCTGAACCTGTCCATCGCCAGCGCGCATATTTCCACCTACGGCACGCAGGTCGCCGACGTGTTCTACGTCAAGGATATTTTCGGGATGAAGATCAACCACGACAGCAAGATCCAGCGGGTGCGGGAAGCGTTGCTGAAGGTGGTGAATGCGGATGAAAAAGGCTAATACCCCAGCAATTTCTTGAGGAACGGCACGGTCAGCTCTTTGCGCTGCACCAGCGCTTCGTTGTCGAGCGTGGCGACGAGTTCGCCGACACGGGCGAAGGAGCGTTCCATGCGGGGAAGAAGGAAAGCGATGACGTCGTCGGATACTTTGAGCTGGCGATCGGTAAACTGCTTGCGCATGACGGCGGCGAGCGCTTCGTCGTCGGGCGGGGCGATGCCTGCGCAGGGTAGCGCCAGCAGGCGCGAGGTGAGGTCGGGCAGCATGAAGGAAAGCTGCGCGGGCGGCACGTGCGCAGTGAGCAGGAGAAAGGTTTTTTTCTCCTTGCTGTAATTAAGCAGGTGCAGGAGCGCACGCTCGTCGGTGAACGTGTCGATGCCTTCAATGAGCCAGTTGCCCTGCATGGTATCGGGGCGCAGGGGCGCGGGCAATGTCAGCACCGACGCCCGGCTCTGGCGCGCCCAGATATGGCCGAGATGGGTTTTTCCGGAGCCGTTATCGCCATAAAGCACCAGCGCGTGGGCGGGCCAGTTGGGCCAGTTGGTGACCCATTGATAGGCGTCGCGGTTGGAGTTATTCACGTAGAAATTATCCTCGTCGAGCACGACGGGAAGCGGCAGCGACATGGCGTATTGCGAAGCGGCCATGGGGTTACTTCCTCGCCAGCCGCTCGCCGTGGTAATAGCTGCTTTGCAGGTAGCGCTCGGTGGCGAAACGGATGAGTACACCCGCAACCGCGGTGACCGGTACGGCGAGCAATACGCCGACGAAGCCGAACAGCGCCCCGCCGGCCAGCATGCCGAAAATAATCCAGACCGGGTGCAGCCCGATTTTTTCGCCCACCAGCTTGGGCGTGAGGAAATAACCTTCGATCACCTGACCGCCGAGGAATACGCAGAGGGTGGCGATGATGTAGTTGTAATCGCCGAACTGGAAGAACGCGACGCATAGCCCAAGCACCATGCCGACTAAAAACCCGACATACGGCACGATGACGAGAAGGCCGGTGACAAGACCGATGACGATGCCGAATTTCAGGCCCACGATCGACAGGCCGATGGCGTAATACGTGCCAAGAAGCAAACAGACGTTGAGCTGGCCACGGATGAACCCGGCGAGCGTATCGTCGATGATGGCAAGCTGCTGGCGGATGACGGCTTCATGCGGGCGCGGCAGGAGATTATGGATGCGAGCGACGATTCCGTCCCAGTCGCGCAGCAGGTAAAACGCGACCACCGGAGTGATAAGCACCAGCGAAAGCAGGTTGACGACGATCAGCCCCGACTGGAAAATCCCGGCGACGAAATCACCCAGCCATTTGAACATCGATGAGGAGATATTGGCGGCGGCCTGACGGATGCCTTCCACCTGTTCCGGCGGCAGGCCGCCGAGCAGGCGCGAGAACTGCTCGCCGTAGGTGTGGTTGAACGCGGCGACGTATTCGGGCAGCACCGCAAGCAATCCCGACAACTGGTCGGCGATGAGCGGTGTGATGAGGATGATCGCAAAGGTGACGGTAAGGAAGAAGGCGGCGGTGACGAGGAACGTCGCAAGGCTGCGCGAGAGCCTTTTCTGCTCAAGCTTGTCGATGGCGGGATCAAGGAAATAGGCGGTAAGGATGCCAAGCACGAAAGGCAACAGTATCGAGCGAATGAGGAAAAGGAATACGAAGAACATCAGCCCGATGCCGAGCCAGAACAACCAGCGCTTGCTCACCCGGTCAGTCACGCGATATCACCCAGTATTCGGGATTCTGCACGAGGCGCAGCTTCTTGCCGGTGATAGCGTTGGCCAGTGCGTCCGGCGTGCCGCGGTAATGGATGATCATGTCTATCTGCGACGACGACATGGCGAGCATTTCCAGCCGCTCGATCATCGGCAGCGTGGTGAGCCGCTCCTTCACATGAATCCATGAATCCAGCGTCGTGATGCTTGCCAGCACCATGACCTTGTTTTTCTCGCCGACCATGACGCCTTTGGTGACCGCCGAGGCTTCCTCGATTTTCTTGGTGCGCAGGCCGTCCACCACGTCGCGGGCGGCACGCGCCAGCAGCGTGTCGCGCGTTTCCTGCGGATCGGCACGGTAGGTGAGCATATTGACTTCGTTCTGCACGCGGTTCAAGCGCCGCTTGATGACCGTGAGCGTGGTTTCGGGCGTCTTGGCATATTTAGCCTGCAGGATGATGATGTCGCTCACGCCGTAGCGTATGGTGAGTGATGAGAAATTGGAGAATGTCGCCGAGGAAAGCGTCTTGGCGCTGATGATCGCCTGGTCGTTGTTGTCGCCGTAAGGCACGACGATGTCACCGGCGGTAACTTCCAGCCCAATCTGTTTCCATACGTTGCGCCAGGCGTTTTTTTCTTCCCAAAGCGTCACCACGCCGTCTTCTTCCAGCGAGGGAATAATGAGGAACGAACCGGTTTTTGAGGGAGCGTCAACCTCGTCGGTCTCGCCGGATTTGGTGATGAGCGCGCTGACCATGTCGGCGTCGAAGCTGATACGCAGGGTGGCGCGGTAGCGGTTGCCTGACATTTTTTCGTCGAGCACCTCGGTGCCGCGCACCATGGCGGCGATTTTCTTGTCATTGAGGCCAGACATGATGAAGTCGCTCTGGCCGGGGGCGGATAGCTTGCTGAGCAGGTCCAAAAGCGCGGCGCTCTGGGCCTTGACCATGGCCTGCGCGCGGGCGTCCACCGCGTCCTTGGCGGTCACGTCCACCGTGGCCTCGCTATTGACCAGGGCCTCCCCGGCTATGGAAGGCGCTGAAAAGCCCAGCAAAAGGGCGATCAGCAAATGCTTTGGCGAAATTCGCATATAGCGCTTGAACCCTGTAAAAACTCTGGCATTACTTCTACTCAGAAAACGCTGGTATCGCAAACGGATAATCATGGGCAGGGGTAAAATGGCTACGTATAAGCAGGCGGGCGTGGATATCGACGCCGGGGACGCGCTGGTCGACCGCATCAAACCGCTGGCCAAAGCCACGCGCCGCCTGGGCTCTATGGACGAACTCGGCGGGTTCGGGGCATTGTTCGACGTGAGAAAGGCCGGGTTTAGAGACCCGCTGCTGGTGTCGTCCACCGACGGGGTGGGCACCAAGCTCAAGATCGCGCAGGATGCCGGAAAGCACGATACGATCGGCATCGACCTTGTCGCCATGTGCGTCAACGACCTCATCGTACAGGGCGCCGAGCCGCTCTTTTTCCTTGATTATTTCGCGACCGGAAAACTTTCGGTGGCGCAGGCTGCGGATGTGGTGAAGGGCATCGCTGCAGGCTGCAAGCTCGCGGGCTGCGCGCTGGTCGGCGGCGAAACGGCGGAAATGCCGGGCATGTACGCGCCGGGCGAATACGACCTCGCCGGGTTCTCGGTGGGCGCGGTGGAGCGCAGCAAG
>CAZBUX010000046.1:0-6535 GCA_964495185.1 uncultured Rickettsiales bacterium
CGCGCATTGATGTCGGCCTTGTCGGAAAGCCCCAGCGCGTCGATGATTTCCTGCGTGCGGCGCCTGGCTTTCGGCACGCCGTAATAGCCGGCATGGATGTCGAGCGCCTCGCGCACGGTGAAGAACGTATCCAGTACCAGTTCCTGCGGCACAACGCCGATGGACATGCGTGCCTTACGCATGTCGTTTATGATATCGTGGCCGAGGATGCGTGCTTCGCCGCTGGATTTCAGCACCAGCCCGGCGAGGATGTTGATCATCGTCGATTTTCCTGCGCCGTTGGGGCCGAGCAGCCCGAAGAACGAGCCTTTCGGCACGGTCAGGTCGATACCTTTCAGCGCTACCTTATGCTGTTTCTTTTTGGAATCGATATAGGTTTTGTGCAGCGCGCGCACTTCGATGGCGGGGGACATGGATGCAATCAGGCGTAGGGGTTTTTACTTTTCCTGATCTTAATCCTGATCGGCACTCCCGGCAATGCAAACGTATCGCGCAGGCCATGCACGAGGTAGCGCAGGTAATGCTCCGGCACGTCGGAGGTGTTGGAGAATAAAATAAACGTCGGCGGGCGGGCGGATTTCTGGGTGATGTAGCGGAACTTGATGCGCCTGCCTTTCACCAGCGGCGGGGAATGCTGGTCGAGCGAGTCTTTTAGCCAGCGGTTGAGCTCGCCGGTGGGGATTTCGCGGTTCCACACTTCGTAAGCCTCGAAGCATTCGAGCAGGAGCTTGCGGACGTTGAACCCTTCGGTGGCCGAGATCGGCACCACCGGCACGCCCTTGCTCTGCTGCATCACCGATTCCAGCCGTTCGTTGATGGCTTTGAGGTAGGCGGGCTTGTCGCCGACCGTGTCCCATTTATTCACCGCCAGCACCAGCGCGCGGCCTTCCTGCTCCACCAGCGAGGCGATGGTGTTGTCCTGCTTTTCCAGCGGCATGTTGGCGTCGATGACGAGGATCACCACCTGCGCGTAGCGCAGCGTCTCGATGGTGTCGGCGAGCGCGAGCTTCTCGATTTTTTCCGTGACGTTGGATTTGCGTCGCATACCCGCCGTATCGACGAGCTTTAACGGACGGCCCTCGAATTCGTAATCGACCATGATCGAATCGCGCGTGATGCCCGCTTCCGGCCCGGTGAGCATACGTTCCTGCCCGATGATGCGGTTAAGCAGCGTCGATTTCCCGGCATTGGGGCGGCCCACGATGGCAAGCTGGAGCACGGAAGAGCGGGGAACGGGGGCTTCCTCTTCCTGCTCTTCTTCCCATTTGTCTTCGTCCTCTGCTTCCCTTTCGGCGTCGTGCTTTACCAGCGCCTGATAAAGATCGACCATGCCGTCGCCATGTTCCGCCGACACGCCGACCGGTTCGCCGAAGCCGAGTTCATAGCCTTCCGCCACGGTGGTCGCCGCCTGTTTCAGTTCAGCCTTGTTGACCACCAGCACCACGGGCTTGCGCATCTTACGGATGAGCCCGGCAAAATGTTTATCCACCGGTGTGATGCCGTCGCGTGCGTCCACCACCAGCATGGTGACGTCGGCTTCCTTGATGGCTTCGGTGGTCTGCGCCGTCATGCGCGCCTGCAGCGATCCCGCTTCGGCCTGCTCCAGCCCGGCGGTGTCGATGACAGTGAATTCGAAATCGGCGATGCGCGCGTTGCCCTCGCGGCGGTCGCGCGTTACTCCCGGCATGTCGTCGACCAGCGCCGTGCGCTTGCCGGTGAGCCGGTTGAACAGGGTCGATTTCCCGACATTGGGACGGCCGACGATGGCGACGGTGAGTGTCATATAAATCCAGAACTAATAGGGAGGATATGTCTAATCCATTGTCTTGCAGGAATAAAGCTATTCTTTTCCTATGCGCGACATAGCAAGAACACCAAGGCAAGATATTGGGCGAATATAGCCGCTTGGGCTTACTGCAACTGATACAGCGTCGCGCCCTTGTCGATCAGGTACATGCGTCCACCGGCCACGACTGGCGGGGTGTAGATATCGTCGGGGACGGATTTGGTTTCCAGTATGGCGCCGTCGGTGGCTGAAACGAGCGTGAGCTTACCGTTCGAGCTGACCAGCGCCAGCTTGCCTTCCACCAGCACCGGGCCGCGCCAGACGATGGGGCGCAGGCGTTCTTTTTCATTTTCAAATCCGGCCAGTTTCGTCGACCAGCGGATGCGGCCATCATATTTTACCATGCAGATCAGCACATTGTCGGTGGTGACCATATACAGGTAATCGCCCGCCACCCACGGGGTGTTGAGCGAGGAGATGGGGCTGTCCCAGATACGCTGGCCGTGGACCAGGCTATAGACCGACATCAGGCCGCCGTTGCTCACGGCGAACACCACGTCGCCGTCGATAACCGGGTCGCCGCCGATGCCGGAAAATACCGAACTGCCCTGCGCGCCGACGTTCAGCACCAGCGACTGCGTCCAGATTTCCTTGCCGTCCGAAACGGACAGCGCGTAGATTTCACCGGAAGAATAGGGCACCACCACCACGCCTTTGGAGACGGCGGGGGATACCGAGTTCATGAGCCCGGTGGTTTCGTCGATGCCGCGCTGCGACCACGCCACTTCGCCGGTGGCGGCTTTCATGGCGAAAAGCTGGCTGTCGATGGTCACCGCGTAAAGCAGATCGCCGTCGATGGTCGGTGCCGAGCGGAAGGGAATGTGCAGCACCTTGCGCCAGATTTCTTTGCCCGACGCCGCGTCGAACGCCGCGACCACGCCACGTCCGGAAAGCGCGTAGAGCTTGCCGCCGCTATAGGAGAGGCCGCCGCCGATCATGTCGGGGTTATCTTCTTCCGACACGCCTCTGGATTGCCATTTCACCGTGCCGATATTCGCCGCGTCATGCGCCGAGATGTGGCCTTCGCCGTCCATGGCGAACACCATGTCGCCGCCGACTACCGGCGAGGGCACCAGCGGCTGCTCGAACGATTCGCCTTCGCCCGCACGGGCGCTGCGCTGGTCGTTCAGTCCGCCTTTAAGCGCGAGGTTGGCGTTGGCGGAAGAAACGATGCCGGTATGCCCTGTCCATTCCGCGTTTTCAGCGACTTTCGGCAGATCGAGCGGTAGTGTCTTAAGCGTGGGGTCGGCTTCGAAGCGCGAGCCGGGCTGCAGGATGGCGATACGTTCGCCGGGTAACTTCGCTTCTTCTTTTTTGCTGCCGCCCATCCAATCGGGCACGTGGCTGCAGGCGGGAAGGATAAGCAGCGCCGACAATGCCAGCGCGGAAAGGCGAGCGTTACTCATTGGCGGGTTTTTCCTGCGTTTTTCCGGGGGCGACGTAGGATAGCATTTCCACGGCGCGCTCACGGATCGAGATGGGGGTTGCGGCGTCCTGCTTAAGCATTGCGAAAATGTTCGCGGCTTCGTCTTTCTTCCCCGCCTTCAGGAGTTGCCACGCCTTCCACTCGCTCTGCGAATGGTAGAACGGCTTGTCTTTCGCGGGCGCAAGCGCTGCCGGATCGTTGCCTGCCGCCATGATGCGCGCGAGTTCCACGAACGCCGCTTCGTCCTTGCCGCCGCTGTGCGCTGCGAGCGTCTTGTAGGTTTCCTGTGCGGCTTTTTCGTCACCGGCGCGGCGCTGCGCGAGGGCTAAGTGCAGCATGGTGATCGCGTAGTAATCGTTTTTCTTTTCGGCCAGCCCGGAAAAAATCGTGGCCGCACCGCGGTAATCCTCAATGTTCATGCGGTCTATGCCCTTGATCAGCTCGCTGGTCTGCTCCATGGCGACCGATTGCCGGTGGTTCTGCCACACGACCAGCACGATGGTGGCAAGCACGATGCCGACACTCACGCGCACCATGGTTTTGCCGAAGCTGTTCCACAGCTTCTGCAAACGCTCCTTGCGGATGTCCTCTTCGATTTCCCTGATCAGCTCATTCATTGGCTATTCCCACTCAATCGTGCCCGGGGGCTTGCTGGTGATGTCGTAGACGATGCGGTTGATGCCGCGGACTTCATTGATAATACGATTGGATGTCCGGCTCAAGAATTCATGCGAAAAATGATAGTAATCGGCGGTCATGCCGTCGGTGGAGGTCACGGCGCGCAGCGCGCACACATAGTCGTAGCTGCGCGAATCGCCCATGACGCCGACGGTTTTCACCGGCAGCAGCACCGCGAAGGCCTGCCAGATTTCCTTATAAAGCCCGGCCTTGCGGATTTCGTCGATATAGATGGCGTCGGCCTTGCGCAGCAGGTCGATTTTCTCGGGCGAAAGTTCGCCGGGGATGCGGATGGCCAGTCCCGGCCCGGGGAACGGGTGGCGGCCCACCATATGTTCGGGCATGCCAAGCTCCAGCCCCAGCACGCGCACTTCGTCTTTGAATAGTTCGCGAAGCGGTTCGACCAGCGCCATTTTCATGCGCTCGGGCAATCCGCCGACATTGTGGTGCGACTTGATGGTGACCGACGGTCCGCCGGTAAACGACACCGATTCGATGACGTCCGGATAGAGCGTGCCCTGCGCGAGGAAATCCGCGCCGCCCGCTTTTTCGGCTTCGTGCTCGAATACCTCGATGAAGGTTTCGCCGATGATCTTGCGTTTCTGTTCCGGGTCTTTCACGCCGTTTAGCCGTTGTAAGAACAACAGGCTGGCATCGACATGGATGAGCGGGATTTTGAAATGGTCCTTGAACATCGCGTCCACCTGATCCGGCTCGCCCTGGCGCAAAAGCCCGGTGTCGATGAAAATACAGATCAGGTTTTCGCCGATGGCTTCATGCAGCAGCGCGGCCACCACCGACGAATCGACCCCGCCGCTCACCGCGCATAATATTTTCTTGTTGCCGACCTGCGCGCGCACGCGGTTGATGGCGGTCTGGCGGAAGGCGGACATCGTCCAGTTATCGGTGCAGCCGCAGATGGCGTGGGTGAAATTCCTAAGCAGCTTTCCGCCGTCGGGCGTATGCGCCACCTCCGGGTGGAACTGCACGCCGTAGATGCGCCGCGTATCGTTGGCGATGGCGGCGAACGGTGCCGACGGCGTTTTGGCGACGACGCGAAAACCCTCGGGGATGCTGATCACGCGGTCGCCGTGGCTCATCCATACCTGGCGTTCCTCGCCTTTGTTCCACACGCCGGAAAATAGTGGGCAGTCGTCGGCGACTTCGACCATGGCGCGTCCGAATTCGCGGTGGTCGGATTTTTCCACCTTGCCGCCGAGCAGCTGGCAGGTGAGTTGTTCGCCGTAGCAGATGCCGAGCACTGGCACGCCGAGGCTGAAAATATTCTGGCTGATGGTCGGCGCGTAGGCTTCATGCACCGAGGCCGGGCCGCCCGAAAGAATGATGCCGCGCGGGCCGAACGCCCGGATTTCGCTTTCAGGCGTGCTGAACGGCCTGATCTCGCAATACACGCCGTTTTCGCGGACGCGCCTTGCGATGAGCTGGGTTACCTGTGAGCCGAAATCGAGGATGAGGATGCGGTCGGTCATTTTATGTGCTTGGTGCTTTGTAATTTGTGCTTAGTTAATTAGCCTTACAAAGCGCAAAGCACAAGGCACAAAGCACCCTGTTATTCGCTTAAAATTATCTCCACCCGCCGGTTGGCCGGTTCGTCCACATGTTCGCCGGTATTCACCTTAAGGTCGGATTTACCGAAGGCGAAGACCTTGATGGCGCTCTCTTTTACGCCCGAGGCGATCAGCTTGTCGCGCACGGCCTGTGCGCGTTGCAGCGAGATACGCAGGCTTTCTTCTTCGTTTTCCAGCGTATCGGTATGGCCGTTGAGGACGATTTCATAGGACGGGTAGGGCTTCAGCGCGTCTACGACTTCTCCGAGGATGACTTCGCCCGACGGGGTGATGGCGGCGTTGCGGGCCTCGAAGAATACGATATAAGTTTCGCTGTCTATGTCGGCGGTGGTGGCCTGCGGGGCCGGTTTGGGCTCGGCTTTAAGCATGACGGGGGCGGCATGGACGGGTTCCGGTTCCGGCTCCGGCGCAACAGGTTCGGGCTCCGGCTCGGGTGCTGCGGCTACCGGTAGCACCGTGGGCTCCTGCGCTTCTTCTTCCGAGGTTTCGGCCAGCACGACTTCGTGCGTTTTGGCGGGTTTTGCTTCGGAAACCAGCGCAGGCGGCATGCCGGTCAGGCGGGAAAGCGCGTCTTTGAGCCCGTCGCGGCAACGGGCGATATCTTCCGTTTGCCAGTTTTCTTCCTGTTGTTCGACCCAGCAATCGAAATAGAACTGCGCGTCGGCGGCGGCCTGCGGGTTGGACTGCATGGCCTGCGGTGTAAGCGCCATGGCCAGCGCCTCGCGGGCTTTTTCCAAAAGCGGCAGGGCGTCGGCGGGCAGGTTCCAGCCTTTCAGCTCTTCAGGTGCGGTGTCCTTGCCGTAGGCGGCGGATAGGCCTTTATCGGCGAAATACATGGAGTCGGCCCAGTCATATTCCTTTTCCTCGCGGCTGGCGAAATCGGCAATCTCCGATTCCCCAATGCCAAACGCTGCCGCTTCGGCCTTCACTTCGTCGGTCAGCCACTCTGGGCCTTCCAACTCATCCGCTTCCTCGCCTTGGTCATCGACCTTAGCG
>CAZBUX010000046.1:6545-10021 GCA_964495185.1 uncultured Rickettsiales bacterium
GTGCCAGCGCTTTCTGGAACGGCGTGCCTTTGGGGGTGGTCTGGCGCAGTTCTTCGAGACTATACGTAATGCAGCCCGAAAGCGCGGTAGTAAGCGCCGCGGCGGCGGCTATTTTCAGGGCGCGCTTCATTGCTTTTTGCCCGGATGATGCAGGATGCGTACGGAAATCCGCACCGCATTGGGATCGGTCACCGTTTCCGAGCGGCTCAGGTGCACGGCCTTGGCGCTCGCGCCGCCTTCGACGACGATACGTTTGGGATTGGTGCCCAGCGCGGCGAATGCTTTGCGGATAGCGCCAACGCGCTTCACGAACAGGCTTCTGGATTTCGGCCCGGTGCTGCGGCCTTCCAGCGCGATGACGTAGCGCGGCGTGGCGGCGGCATACTCGGAAATGCCTTTAATGGTGGCCTGCGCGCCGTCGTTGAGTGCGGCGCTGCCTGTTTCGAAGGTGATGAACCGGCTCTCGCCCTTGCCCACGGCCAGCGTGCTTGCGACCTTCTGCAATTCGCCGAGGCTGGCGAGGAACTCCTCGGAGCACAGCGACGGATCGTTGGGTTTGCGGGTCGGATCGGCCATGGTGACCATGCAATCGTACATCACCTGCGCGCGGGCGGCAGCCTGCGGCACGACGCTTACCGTGTCCTCGTTGATGACCGCCATCAGCTCGGCCCGTGCCGGGATAAGCACGGTTTTATCGGTTTCCGGCAGCGTGTCGGCGACATCTTCCGGTGCCACCATCTCGCCTTCCAGCGCGGACAGGCCTTTGGCGGCAAAATGCTCAGCCGAGCTGCGGAAACCCTGCTCGGATTCGGATTGCGCATAGCCCAGGTATTCGCTGGCGAGCGACGACGGGAAGTCGTTTGCTTCGGGAGCCTTGGTTTTAAGGGAATCGAGGCTGCTGCAACCGGCAAGCGCGAATAATGCAAGGGGAAGTATCAGCGGGCGCATACGACTACATGGTGTGGTGGTTATCGTTGACGGTAACATAATCTATTCATCCGAATTGTATAGTGTCTTCGCAAAACTGTTGCCTTTGGTCGTGTTTGACCTTATATAGCGGCCACCAATCACGCTTTTACACGGAGTATCTATGGCCATCCAACGCACCTTCTCGATCATCAAGCCCGACGCTACCGCGCGCAACCTCACTGGCAAAATCAATGCCAAGTTCGAAGAGCAGGGGCTTCGCATCGTAGCGCAGAAGCGCCTGCGCATGAGCCGCCTTCAGGCCCGCGAATTTTACGCCGTGCATAAAGACCGTCCCTTCTACGATGAACTCGTGGAATACATGGTGTCCGGCCCGGTCGTCGTTCAGGTGCTGGAAGGCGAAAACGCCGTTCTCAAGAATCGCGAGATTATGGGCGCCACCGATCCGGCGAAGGCCGATGCGGGTACCATCCGCAAGGAATTCGGCGTCGATGTCGGCAGCAATTCCGTTCACGGTTCCGATTCCCCCGAAAACGCCGCGAACGAAATCAGCTTCTTTTTCAGCGGCGTCGAAATCGTCGGGTAATTAAACCCCTCATCCTTTTACCGCTCCTGTTTTGACGCGCAACCGATGCGTCTGCGCCGATAATGCGGCAATCATATGTATTTACTGTATATTTTTCTTTCCCGCGCCAGCGCTCCCACTGTCACACAATCTTCACACACAGCCGCGGCCGGATTCATTATACTGAAATCATATTCAAGCAATATTCTCGGAGCACATGACCATGGCCAACGAACCGACGGATCCCTTTAATTTCATCATTGATCCTGCCGCGTTTCAATTTTCGTCGGTGACGAATGTAGTGCCGCTGGCGCTTACCAGCGTGCCTGCGGAGAACATGCCTGATATCAATCTCGCCATTAACCAGTTCGCGCAGGGCTTAAGCAACGGCTCGCGCCCGGTTTCGATGGCCGCAGCCGCTGATACTTCCACCGGCAATGCCAGCAGCGCCGATAATAACGGTCAGAATACTGTTGCTCCGCAATTCATGCAGGAACAGGTCGTAGCGCCGCGCGACGGCATTGCGCATGTCATGACTCCGGCTGTGGCAGAAAATAAAATGACGCCGATCGACGAAACCGCTGGCTGGACCGCTAACCCGAATACCCCCGGCACTTCCACCGGCACCACGCCCGGCATGACGCCGATCGATAATAGCCAGCAGCAGATGGCTGCGGTGGATTACAGCCGCCAGATGACCCCGGTGGATTACAATCACAGCATGACGCCCGCGAATATTTTTAGCGGCCAGATGACTCCGCTCAACATGGAAGGCCAGATGGCGAATTTCATGAACCAGGGCGCTTATAACCCGCTGAACGACGATATTCTCGCTCAGGCTCGCAACGCCGTGCAGCCGCAGGCGACATCGGGCATCGTGCTTGCCGACAACCACAACACCGTGCAGGTTCCGACCAGCATTCCCGGCGGTGGCGCCGGCAAAGTCGAACTCGGCTAAGACGGCTTTCCTTCCACCAGCATCTTAAGCGCTTTCGGGTAAATCACGTGCTCGCGCTCGTGAATCCGGCGATGCAGCGTTTCTTCCGTATCGTTGGCGAATACCGGCACTTTGGCCTGCAAAATAACCGGTCCTGAATCCAGCTCAGCCGTCACCACATGCACCGTGCAGCCGCTTTCCTTCGCGCCGCCCGCCAGCGCGTCGCGCACGGCGTGGGCTCCCTTAAACGCGGGCAGCAGCGACGGATGTATATTCAGCATTCGTCCTGCCCAACTGTTTACGAACCCGTCTGACAGCAGCCGCATGAATCCCGCAAGGCAGATGTATTCCACCTTATGCTTGGTAAGCGTCTCATGCATCACCGCGTCGAAAGCTTCGCGCGAGGTGTAGTCTTTATGATTGATCACATGCGTGGGGATCTGCGCATTCTTGGCGCGCGTGAGGCCGAAGGCGTCGGGTTTATTGGAGATCACCGTCACGATGCGGCACGGATATTCCGGCGCGGCGCAAGCGTCGATCAGCGCCTGTAAATTACTGCCGTTGCCGGAGATCAGCACGGCGACGTTGGCTTTAGCCACGGATCACCACCGCTTCGCCTTTGCGCGCTTCGATGCTGCCGATGGCGAAAACTTTTTCGCCCGCTTTTTCCAGCGCGGCTTTAATTTTGTCGGCTTTAGTTTTTTCCACCACCACGATCATGCCGATGCCGCAATTGAACGTGCGCCACATATCGTCCTGCGGAATATTGCCCGCCTCCTGCAGCCAGCTAAATACCGCCGGGCGTTTCCAGCTTTTCGCGTCGATATGCGCGGCCAATCCTTTCGGCAGCACGCGCGGCACGTTGCCGGGCAGCCCGCCGCCGGTGATATGCGCGAAGGCTTTGACGTCTTTCGGGAAGGCACGGATAATGGAAAGGCAGCTTTTTACGTAGATTTTCGTTGGCGTCAGCAGCACGTCGCCCAGCGTCTTGCCTTTGGCGAAGGGCGCGGGGGAGGCAAAATTCACCTTGTCCCGTTTCATGACATG
>CAZBUX010000047.1:0-10001 GCA_964495185.1 uncultured Rickettsiales bacterium
GCTTTATTTTTCTTCAGGCGTTCGGATTCTTTATTGGCATTAACCACGGGGTCTTTCTTGCCGCCGGTGGTCGTCATGGTCGTCCACCAGCTTTCGTCCTCGACGGGCTCGGAGGCGGTTTTTTCCTCGATGAGCGTCTGGCGCACGTTGCTGTCGGCCTTCTCCGCCCCGGCGTTTTTCAGGAACTGCGATTCCGCAGAGCTGGTAAGCGGGCTGGCGGTGACCGGCACCACGGCGGTGTTGGCGCTGCCTGCGGTAAGCGCTCCTGCCGTAGCTTCGCCTTCGGTACCAAGCACGATTGATTCGGCTCGTTTGTGCGCGGGCTGGCCGTCGGCTTCACCGGCGACAGCAGGCGGGCGAAGGTTGAATTGCGGCGGCACGGTCAGCGGCGGGCGCGAGATAACGCGGAATTCGTCGGGCGCTTTTTTGGAAAGCCCGAGCGAGTCCTTGACACTGCCGCCGCCGCAGGCGGTAAGGCCGCAAAGCGCTGCCAGCAAAACATAACGTGAAGAGTGCATCCTGATCGTCCTTACGGTTTTTGTTTACGTCCAGCTAACATACTGTCTGCGCATAAAAGTACAACACCTATGAAGATGGCGGAATCGGCAATGTTGAAGGCGGGCCAGTGATAGCCTGCCACATGGAAATCGAAGAAATCCGCCACCGCCCCGAAACGCAGCCGGTCGGCGACGTTGCCAAGCGCACCGCCGATGACGGCGCCCAGTGCCGCGGCCACCAGTTTCGACTCGGCGCGGGAAAGCCATACGGCAAGTATGCCGCAGATAAGCAGCGACAGCATGCTCAGGATCAGCGCCTGATTATACTCTGCGAACAGCCCGAAGCTGATGCCGTAATTCCAGACCATGACCAGGTTGAAAAACGGGGTTACCGCGATTTCGCGGCCATCGGAAAGCAGGGAAATCAGCAGCTCCTTGCTCAGCTGGTCGGCGGCCAGCACGATGATCAGGAGCAATACCCCGAGTATGATCAGCGGTTTAGCTGCAATGCGCATAGGGCATCCCCCTGTTCTTGCTCAGGATCGACTTGGCGGCGAGCGCGTCGTCTTCCATCCGGGCGCGAAGGGCTGCGGCATCATCGAATTTCTGCTCGTCGCGTATGAATGATACCAGTTCCACCTGCATGCGCTCACCATAGCACTGCCGCGCGAAATCGAAACAATGGACTTCGAGGAGCGGTTTGGTGGCGGTGAAAGTCGGCTTGGTGCCTATGCTTGCCACCGCGTCGTAGGTGTTTCCGCCGAGCGTGGCGCGCGCGGCGTAGATGCCGAGGCGCGGCACGAACAGCCGGTTGAGCGACAGGTTGGCGGTGGGGAAACCCAGCGTGCGGCCACGCTGCTCGCCGCTGCGGACATGGCCGGAGATGGTGTAGGGTCGCCCGAGCAGGGCTTCGGCTTCGTGCGGTTTACCTTCGGCGAGCGCGGCGCGAATGCGGCTGGAGGAAACCGGTGCGCCGGTTTCGTCGCTTACCGGGGCTACGGCGGTAAAGCCGAACGTCTGGGCCAGCAGGGCGGTATTGCCCTGTCGTCCTTTGCCGAAGGCGAAATCGTGGCCGGTGACGATATGCGCAACGCCGAGTTGGGCTTTCAGAAGGTCATGCGCGAAGGCTTCCGCGGTGAGTGCGGCAAGACGGGCGTTGAAGCGTGCGATGAATACGGTGGCGACGGCGTCCCACTGTGCGAAGGCTTCCATTTTGCGGCGGAAGGAATAGAGGCGCAGTTTGCTTTCCCCGCGGGTGAAAAATTCGCGCGGGTGCGGCTCGAAGGTCATGATCGCCGCCTTGCGGTTGCTGCGTTTTGCCTCCGCGATGCAGGTTTCGATGATGGCGCGGTGGCCCCGGTGCACACCGTCGAAATTGCCCAGCGCCACGACGGAATTTTTACATTCGTCGGGACAATGCTCGAAATCGCGGACGATGCGCATCAGGCGGTTCTGGACGGCACCTTGATCAGGGCCTCGCCGTCGATGACGATGGTGTCCTTCACGTAGCATTTGGTGTCGATGATGACGCGTTTTTTCTCGGGGATGAGCTCTTTCACCGTGCCGGTGGCGTAGACCGTGTCGCCAACGCGCACGGGGGCGAGGAACTTGAGCGTCTGGCTCATATAGATGCAGCCGGGGCCGGGAAGCTTGGTGCCGATCACGGCGGAGATCAGGCTGGCGCTCAGCATGCCGTGGACGATGCAGCCGCCGAAGGGTGTTTTTTTCGCGAATTCCTCGTTCAGGTGCATGGGGTTGGTATCGCCCGACACGCCCGAGAAATTGCGCAGGTCGGTTTCGGTGATGGTGCGGCTCACGGTCGCCTGCATGCCCGGTTTCAGGTCTTCGAAGAAATAGCCGTATAGTCCGGGATGTTCCATGGAACCTTCCTGATTTAAGCCGGTTGCGGCGCCGCTTCCGTGTTGCTGCGCAGATTTAAATAGATGAGCGCGGGGGCGGAGATGTAAATCGACGAATAGGTGCCGATCAATACGCCGAACACCATCGCCCACGAAAAGCCGCGGATGACATCGCCGCCAAAAATGGCAAGCGCGGTGGCCGCAAGCAGCGTGGTGGAAGCGGTGAGGATGGTGCGCGAGAGCGTGTCGTTGATGCTGATGTTGATCAGCTCGAACATAGGCATTTTCTTGTAGCGGCGCATGTTCTCGCGGATGCGGTCGTAGATCACCACCGAGTCGTTGATGGAATAGCCGACGATGGTGAGGATGGCGGCGATGGCGGTCAGGCCGAATTCGAAACGCGTCACCGCGAAGAAACCGACGATCATGATGCTGTCGTGGATGAGGGCTACGATGGCGCCCACACCGTACTGCCACTCGAAACGAAACCAGACATAGACCATGATTGAAGCGAAGGAGAGCAGCACCGCCATGATACCGGCGCGGATCAGTTCCTGTCCGACGGTGGGGCCGACATAGTCGATCTTGCGGTAGTCGATGGCGCCTTCGATTTTCGAACCGAGGAGCGATTTGACCTTTGCCACCACTTTCGCCTGCTCGTCGTTCTCGCCGACCTGGATGCGGATCATGACGTCGCTGGTGTTACCGATGTTCTGCAGGGAGATTTCGCCGAATTCATCGTGCGACAGCAGGTCGCGCAGTTCGCCTAGATCGGCGGGCTTCTCGGTGTGGATCTCCATCAGTATGCCGCCGGTGAAATCGATGCCGAGGTTGAGGCCCTTGACGGCGACCAGGCCGATGGCGGCGATGGAAAGCACGATGGAGAGGGTAAACCCGATCCAGCGTTTGCCCATGAAATCGAAAGAGGTCTTGCTTGGGAATATTTTAAGCGGCATGTGATTTACGCGGGATGGGGGTTGGTCAGGCGTACTGATATACTATATAGCCGGCGTAAAGTGCAAGAAAGACCGCGCCTTCTGCACGAGAGAGCGTCTTTTTGCTGTACAGCGCCGCAAGACACAGGAGGCTTGCGGACAGCATGACCCACAGGTGCAGGCCGATGAAGGCGGCGGCGACCGGGATGGGGTTTACCGCGGCGCATAGCCCGGCGATGCCTAATATGTTGAAAATACAGCCGCCGATGAGGTTGGAGAGGCAAAATTTTGCCTGTTTGTGGCGCGCCGCGGCGATGGAGGCCGCCAACTCCGGCAGCGAGGTGACGATGGCGACTACCGTAAGCCCGGCTACGGCCTCGGATAATCCGAAGCGTACGGCGGCGGAGAGCGCCCCGTTGATTAATATATCGGCTCCGGTCATGAGCAGGCCGCCGCCGACAAGGATGTATCCGGCGGCGCACCAGCCGCGTTCGGTTTTGCAGTCGTCGCCGCTTTCGCCAACGGGGCGTTCGCCGGCGGTGCGGCGGCAAAGCCATGTGTAGACCGCGAGCGCGGCGATGAGAAGCAGGCCTTCGCTGCGGTCTAAGCTGCCGTCGAGGCAGAACAGTATCAGCAGCGCCGAAGCGGCGATCATGGCCAGTGCGTCGCGGCGCACGCGGTAGGTGTCGGTGGCGAGCGGCTGGATGAGGGCGACCGCGCCGAGCACGAGTAAAATATTGCAGATAACGCTGCCGATGACGTTGCCCAGCGCGATGTCGGGGCTTGCGGTCATGGCGGCCTGGGTGCTTACGAACAGTTCCGGGGCCGAAGTGCCGTAAGCCACGACGGTAAGCCCGATCCATACGCCCGGCATGCGAAACGCTTTGGCAAGGCTCACCGAACCGCGCACGAGGAATTCGCTGCCGAGGAAAAGGACGATGACGCCGACGGTAAGCTGGATGATGACCGGCGTCATGCGCGAGCCTTACGCCACCGCTTCGACGGCGATGACTTCAGGCACGTAGTGCTTGAGCATGTTCTCGATGCCCTGTTTTAGCGTGGCGGTCGAGCTCGGGCAGCCGGAACAGGCGCCGTGGAGTTCGAGGCTGACGATGCCTTCGTGGAACCCTTTGAAAATAATATCGCCGCCGTCCTGCGCCACGGCGGGGCGGACGCGGGTGTCGATCAGCTCGCGGATTTGCGCTGCGATTTCGCTTTCATCCACGGGTGCTGCGTCGGATTTCACCGCGCCCGCCATGACGGCTTTGCCGGCCACGAAATGATCCATGATAGCGGTGAGCAGCGGCGCTTTCAGCGTGTCCCATTCCTGCGCAGGCTCACGCGTGACGGTGATGAAATCGCTGCCGAGGAAAATCGCGGTAACGCCGGGGATGGAAAAAAGTGTGACGGCCAGCGGCGAGGCTTTCGCGTCGTCCGGTGAAGTGAAGAACGCCGTGCCCGATGTCATCACGGCGATGCCGGGCATGAATTTCAGGGTGAGCGGATTGGGCGTGGCTTCGGTCTGGATGAACATGGGATCCTTTCAGGTCATCTTCCGGCAAGGGTTACGCATCGCCCGGGATGACAATTTCATTTCGGTATTATATGTATCACCCTGCCCTTCAATTTCAACCCTGCCAGCGAGGTATTTATGAAAAAATACGGTTTATTCCTGCCGTTTCTGCTTTCCAGCGCCGCTTTTGCCGCCAGTATGGAGGTTAAGCTCGGCGGTATCGAAAACGGCCAGCCGATCCCTGCAAAATACGCCTTCTGCCAGCCCGACGGGCAGGGAAAAAGCAAGGATGCCGATAATGTCAGCCCCGCCGTTTCGTGGTCGGGTGCGCCGGAGGGGACGAAATCCTACGCGCTGGTCGCCGTGGACCGCGACGTGCCCACCGATTTTTCCGTCGCCAATAAAGACGATAAAACGATTCCGGTTACCATGCCGAGGCAGGATTTTTATCACTGGGCGCTGGTGAACATTCCGGCTGCGGTTACGTCTATCGAGGAAGGAAAAGGCAAAAGCGCGTCGCTGAAAGGCTGGGTTGGGATTAACGACTTCGCTTCCTTCATGAAAGATAAGCCGGCCCAGACATTTGTCGGCTATGACGGCCCCTGCCCGCCGTGGAACGACGACTTGCTGCACAGTTACCATTTCATCGTCTATGCACTCGACAAGGAAACGATCGAGCTGCCCGCCGGTTTCACCGGCAAGCAGGCCGCCGCCGCCATGCAGGGACACATCCTTGCTTCCGGCGAGGCGGTGGGAACGTACACGAATAATCCTGATGTGGGCGCAGGCGAGGCGTTACGGGATATTCCTCCTGCTGATTAAGCCGGGTAATAAAAAAATCCCCGCCGGTTCTCCGGCGGGGATTTTCAGCTGGTTATTGAAGTGCCGTATTAGCAGCCGTTGCCGACAGCGGAAACCGCGTTGACGATGGTGCCTGCGCCGAAAATAACGGCGATGCCGGTAGCAACGAGAATCGCCATGCCCCAGGAGACTTTACCCAGCAGCGCGCCGATGCCGACCACTACCACTGCGATGGTGGCAAGGCCCTGGCCGGTGTTGCCGGTCATCATGTCGACGGCGTTACAGAGCGTTTCGCCGATATCGGTGTTCGTAGCAAAAGCGAAATCCGGCATGATAACGGCCGCTACGGCGAGGAGCATCGCAAGGCTGAACTGCCATGCCGTGCTGCGTTCTTTCGTTTGAGTGGTCATAGTCATAACCTCTAAGCCTTTAAAATACACATGTTGCGCAAAGCTGCCTGAAAACACGATGCGCGAATTTAATAAATCCCCCTTACTGGTCGAGAGACAAGTTAATCATAACGTATTTCCGCCGGAAAACAAAAAGCATAATTATGACATTTTCGTGGCGGTTTGCGTTTATGTCTATGTATTTCAGTGTATTGATGTGTTTTTTTTGGGCTCCTTTCCGAAAGGGCTCCCCATGAAAAAACCCCCCGCCGGTTTCCCGGCGAGGGGTTTTCTTACGTCAAACGTTGCTAGAAATGATTAGCAACCCGAGCCGCTAGCAGCAAAGGCGTTTACGATGGTGCCTGCGCCGAAGATAACGCCTACGCCGACGCCGACGAGGATCGCCATACCCCAGGAAACTTTACCCAGGAGGGCGCCGATGCCGATGACGACAACTGCGATGGTAGCAAGGCCCTGGCCGGTGTTGCCGGTGATCATCTGAACAGCGTTACAGAGGGTGGTACCGATGTTGGTGTTGGTAGTGTTAGCGAGAGCGAAGTCAGGAGCCATAACAGCGGCTACTGCGAGCATAACCATGAGGCAGATCTGCCAAGCGGTGCTCAGTTCTTTGGTTAAAGTGGTCATATTGTAGTTCCTTATAAATAAGGTTTGAACAAAAAGCGCAAATTCCGCGGATATCGCAGGCTGCGCAAGCTAAAAATCTACCTACACAATGAGGCAGATGAGTTCATCATACAGTGACATTTGGCTAAAATAAAACGGTTATTTATGACATTCCTGTGACAATCGATTATTTTTATTGCATAATTTTGCTTAACTACCACATATAGAATCCGGTAAAAATCGTTAATAATTAGTAAATTATCATGGCCAGAGTCTTTGTAGCCGGGGCATTGCTGCCGACAGGGGGAGCCTATATGGCCTACCATCTGGGGCGGCTGCTGCATCTATATTTTGGGTACGAGCTCTTCGATATCGGCATTTTGCCGGTGAAGCGCCCGATGTTCACCTACGACATCCCCGCCCAGACGGTGACGGTTTCGCAGATGGAGGCGATGATCGGCCCAGACGACCTGATCGTGCTGAGCCCGGTGTTTTCGCATTTCCTGTTCGGGCTGCGCCTTCCGGGCCGTAAAATCATGTATGTGCAGGGCTTCCAGACGTTCGCGCTGATGGATTGCCACTGCGATCTGTATGTCTCCGTCAGTGCGACGGTGCAGCGTTACCTGAACGCCGTCTATGGTATGGCGACGCCGGTAATCCCTGCGTTCATCCAGTTGCAGCGCATGCCGCCCGCCCGCCCGTGGCATGAGCGCCCGCCCGGCTCGGCGCTGGTTTACACGAAACAAGTGTCGCCGTTGCAGCGCGTGCTGATGGACGAGCTTGGGCAAAAACTGAAAACGCTGGCGCCCGAAGCCGACCTGTCGGACGTGCTTACAAGCCCCGGCCTTACGCACGGCGAATTTATGAACCGCCTTGGCGGCGTGCGCTACTTTGTCAACCTGTCGCTGGCGGAGGGTTTCGGGCTGGTGCCGCTGGAGGCGATGGCGATGGGCGCGCTGGTCACCGGCGTCGACGGGCTGGGCGGCGGCGATTACCTGCGCCCGCGCGAGAACTGCCTCACAGGTTCGGTGCGTGATCTGCGCACCCTGCCGGAGGTTGTTGCCGAAGCGTTTACCGACGAAGAGCTGGCGGGCGCCTGCGCCGCGCAGGGGCGTGAGACGGCGCAGCGCTACGGACACAAGCCGTTCAAGGCGGCGTGGCTGGAGCAGTTTTCGCAATTTCTGAATGTGCCCCCGCGGCAGCCCCCGCATGCGCAATAATATCATACTGACCGGCATCCCGCGCTCCGGCACGACGCTGGCGGCCGCGCTTATCGACGGCATGGACGACGCGGCAGCGCTAAACGAACCGGCATGGCAGCACGACTGGTTGCTGAAAAATTACAAGCACATCACGCCGCGCGATTTCGCCGCGTGGCTGCAGGAAGATTTTACCGCCGTGCGCGGCAAGCTGCTTACGGGCGAACCCGTGCCCGAGCGGCGCGGCAAGCAGGGCGAGGCAATCACCAACTACTACCGCGCTGCGCCGGATCAGGCGAAGCCCGCGCGCGCCTACCGGCTGGTGTCGTTCACGCGTCCGGGGCTAACCAGTGCATTCACACTGGCGATGAAACATATCGGGCCGTATTTTGCGGCGCTGGAGGCGATCGTGGCTACCGAGGCTTTCGAAGTGGTGGCGGTCATTCGCGAGCCGGTGGGGGTGATCGCCTCGTGGAACGACTCGCCGATTCCGCTTAAAGCAGGCGAGATGCCGGGAGCCGCGCTGCAATGGCCGGAAATGGCGGCGCTCACGGGCGCGAAGATGGATCTGCTGGAAAAGCAGGTGCGCGTTTACGACCTGCTCTGCGAAAAGCTGCACATGCTTAAAGATAAAATCCACATCATCCGTTATGAAGAACTGGTGGCGTCGCCGGGGCTGATGGCGGCGGTTACCGGTAAAAACCCACGCATGGCGCCGGACACGATCCATGCCCGCGAACTGGCGTTTTACAGCGATAAGGTGCATGCGATACGCGAATGCGTTGAAAAAACCGGGGTGCATTACCGCCATTTTTATAAAACTATTTAAGCTTCGCTGGGCGCGTGCTAGGGTCTAAGGCATGCGCGCAACCCGCCAGAATGAAAGCAGCTTATGACCGTTCTTTCCGTCGTCGTTCCCTGTTATAACGAAGAAGCCACGCTTGAGGCATGCATCGCCCGCGTGCTGGCGATCCGTGACGAAAACCTGAAGCTCGACATCGTCATCGTCAACGACTGCTCGAAAGACAACAGCCGCGCTATCGCCGAGGCGTTGGCGGCCAAACATCCGGAAATCACCGTGCTTCATCATGAGGTGAATCAGGGAAAAGGTGCAGCGCTTCGCGACGGGTTCGCCAAAGCCAAAGGCGATTTCGTGGTGGTGCAGGATGCCGATCTTGAATACGACCCGCAGGATCTCAAGCGCATGCTGCCGCCGCTGGTGGACGGCCGCGCCGAGGTGGTGTTCGGCACGCGCTTCCAGAGCCACGACGAGCGCAAGGTCACGTATTTCTGGCACACGCTGGCCAACCAGATACTCACCATCATGTCCAACGTGTGCAGCAACATGAACCTCACCGACATGGAAACCTGCTATAAAATGTTCCGCCGCGACATCATCCAGCAGATACGCATCGAGGAATCGCGTTTCGGCATCGAGCCGGAGCTGGTGGCCAAGCTCGGCAAAATCCGCATCGAAGGCCGCCGCCCGCATATCTACGAAGTCGGCGTCAGCTATCACGGGCGCTCCTACGAGGAAGGCAAGAAAATCGGCCTGAAAGACGCCTTCCGCGCCGTTTATTGCATCTTCCTTTACAATTTGTTCCGTTGATGACCGGCGAAGCGTTCCAGTACACCGGCACCTCGACGCTGGAAGTGTTGCACGAGGCGGTGCGCTATAACACGTTTCTTGTCGACGAGCTGGCCGCATTTTCAGATGGCCGCGCGCCGCTGCTCGATTTTGGTGCCGGTATCGGCTATTTCGCACTGCGCCTGCGCGAGCGCGGCATCACGGCGGACGCCATCGAGCCGGACGCTAACCAGCGTGGCCGGCTCACGCAATCGGGACTTGTGGCGTATGAAAACCTCGATGCGCTTGGCGATAAAACCTATGCGCGCATTTATACGCTGAACGTGCTGGAGCATATCGAGGACGACCGCAAGGCGCTTGCCGATTTGCGCGCGCGCCTCACCCCGGGCGGCAAACTGTTCATCTACGTCCCCGCCTTTATGCTGCTCTACACGCGTTTCGATGCCGAAGTCGGGCATTTCCGCCGCTACACACGCGGCGAGCTGGTGGAGAAAGTGCGATCCGCCGGGTTCAATATCGAGCGGGTGGGCTATGTCGATTCGCTCGGCTTCTTCGCGTGGCTCCTGATGAAATGCCTGCCCCAAAAGAAAGAAGGC
>CAZBUX010000048.1:0-9995 GCA_964495185.1 uncultured Rickettsiales bacterium
GCAAGATCGTCATGGAAGAGCTGAAAAAAGCCGACACGGTTGCCTATATCCGCTTCGCCTCCGTCTACCGTGACTTCCGCGAAGCCAAGGATTTCGAGGACATCGTCGAGGAACTGGGCGAGAAGGAAAAATAGCATGAAGCTGCGCGTTGCACTGGTAATCACCTTATCCCTGAGCGGCTGCAACAAGATCGCCGACTGGGCCGATAACAACATGCCGGTGATCGGCGAGCGCTGCTATAACTGGCAATGCATCACCGAAGGCGGGCAGGGCGCCAGCCGCGCAAAATCCGGTGAATCCGAAGCGCCGCAATTAACGCAGGAAGAGCTAGACGCCGCTTTTGAATCCGGCGCCGGCCCCACGCCGCTGCTTGCCCCGACTGCCGCACCGGCTGAGCCTGAAGCGGAGAGGAAACGTTTCGGCGATACCCCGGCGCCAGCTGCACCCAAGCAATAATCCCATGACCGGCGAGCATTTGCGTTTCATGCGCGCAGCACTCCTGCTGTCGCAGCGCAATCTCGGCCAGTGTTGGCCGAACCCCGCCGTCGGCGCGGTGATCGTGCGTAATGAACAGATCGTCGGCACCGGATGGACGGGCAGGGGCGGCCGCCCGCACGCCGAAACCGAAGCGCTGTCGCAGGCCGGTGACGCGGCGCGCGGCGCCACGCTCTATGTGACGCTGGAACCCTGCTGTCACCACGGCAAAACCCCGCCCTGCGCCGATGCCGTCGTAAACGCGGGCATCGCCCGCTGCGTCATTGCCTGCCGCGACCCGAATCCTGCGATAAACGGGCAGGGTATCGCGCGGCTGAAAGCTGCCGGTATCGAGGTCATCGAAAATATATGCGAGGCGGAAGCGCGCGCAAGCCACGCCGGATTTTTTTCCGTCATCGAGCGAAAACGTCCTTATGTTGCGGTGAAGATCGCGACCTCGGCGGATGGAAAAATCACCAATCCCGGCGGCAAGGATAAATGGATCACAGGCGAAACCTCCCGCGCCCACGGCCATCTGCTGCGCAGCCGTTTTGACGCCATTGCCACCGGTATCGGCACCGTGCTTGCCGACGACCCGCTCCTTACCTGCCGTTTGCCCGGCCTTGAAAACCGTTCGCCCGTGCGTGTGGTGTTCGACCGGAACGCGCGCCTGCCGAAGGAATCGCAACTGGCGAAAACGGCAGGCGAAATACCGGTGTGGATCATGAACGAAGCCCTGCCGCGGGCGCTTTCAACGCTGGCCGAAAAAGGCATCACGCGGTTACTGGTCGAAGGCGGCACGTTGCTCACCACCTCGTTTCTTGAAAGCGGGCTGGCCGATGAAATCCAATGGTTCCGCGCGCCCATTATTATCGGCGAAGGCGGTAAACCGGCGGTTACCGGCGGCGATTTACCTTCGCTGCTGAAAAAACAAGGCTTTAGCCAAACCAGAACACAGTTTCTTGGGGAAGATGTGCTGGCCATTTACGATATAAAGCACTAATTTACCGCCATGTTTACCGGGATTATCAGCGATATCGGCACGATCGTGGACGCCGAGCAGGCGGGGAGCCTCAGGCTCATCATCCGCTGCCATTACCATTTCCGCAGCCTGTTTACGGGCGAGTCGGTGGCGGTCAACGGCGCCTGCCTTACCGTGACCGCCTCGGGAAAAATCGGGCAGGGGTTTCGCGCCGACCCGTTCGACAGCTGGTTTTCCGCTGAGCTTTCCGCTGAAACCGTGTCGCGCACCGCGCCGGGCAGGTGGGCGCAGGGCCAGCCGGTGAATCTCGAACGCGCGGTGCTGCTTGGCAACCCGCTCGACGGGCATCTTGTGACCGGCCATGTCGACGGCGTGGCGACGGTCAAATCCATCAGCCCCGCAGGCGATTCGCAGGTATTCGAGCTTGAAGCCCCCGAAGCGCTCGCCCGCTATATCGCCGAGAAAGGCTCGGTGACGCTCGACGGCGTGTCGCTTACGGTGAATCGGGTTGAATCAGCGCGGTTTTGGGTTAACATCATTCCCCATACGCTTATAAACACCACGCTTGGCCTGCGAAAACCCGGCGAAGGCGTGAACCTCGAAATCGACCTGATCGCGCGTTACGTCGAACGTCTGCTTGCAAAATAACTATGCCCCATTCCAAAGATTTATCCCCCATCGACGACATCATCGAAGACGCCCGCAACGGCCGGATGTTCATCCTTGTCGACGACGAAGCCCGCGAAAACGAGGGCGATCTCGTCATCCCGGCGCAGATGGCCACGCCCGACGCGGTGAATTTCATGGCCAAGCACGGGCGCGGGCTGATCTGCCTGGCGCTGGCGTCCGAGCGCGTAAAGCAGCTCGGCCTGAACCTCATGTCGCATGAAAACCAGTCACGCCACCAGACGGCGTTTACAGTGTCTATCGAAGCGAGGGAGGGCGTTACCACCGGCATTTCCGCCGCCGACCGTGCCCACACCATCCAGACCGCCATCGACCCGCTGAAATCTGCGCGCGACATCGCGTCGCCCGGCCATATTTTCCCGCTGGTAGCAAAAGACGGCGGTGTACTCGTGCGCGCGGGGCACACCGAAGCGGCGGTGGATATCGCGCAGCTCGCGGGGCTGAATCCGTCGGGGGTCATCTGCGAAATCATGAACGACGATGGCACGATGGCGCGGCTTCCCGACCTCGTGACGTTTGCCGGGCGGCACGGCCTTAAAATCGCCACCATCGCCGACCTCATCTCCTACCGGCGCCGCTCGGAAAAGCTGGTCAAGCGCGTGGTGGAAAGCCCGTTCGAAAGCCGTTACGGCGGCCAGTGGCGCATGGTCGTCTACACCAGCACGCTGGAATACGGCGAGCATATCGCGCTGGTCAAAGGCAAGGTCGACCTGAAAACCCCGACCCTCGTGCGCATGCATTCGCTCAACCTGCTTTCCGACATGCTCGGCGATAGCGCCGCGCCCGGAAGCGGCGTGCTGCAATCGGCCATGCGCCAGATCGACGAAGCCGGAAGCGGCGTTGTGGTGCTTATCCGCGAGCCGGTGCGCACTTCGGTTTCCGACCGTGTGCGCCTGAAGCTGGGCGAACAGCCGCTTTCGCCGATGGATTTGCGCGATTACGGCATCGGCGCGCAGATCCTGCTCGACCTCGGTGTGCGCGAGATGGTACTGCTGTCCTCGTCGAAACGCTCGGTGATCGGGCTTGAAGGCTATGGGCTTTCGATCACCGGCTACCAATCCATCAAGGAATACCAATGACCAAAATCCTCATCGTAAGCGCCCGTTTCTATCCCGACATCGCCGACGAAATGCTCAAAGGCGCGACAGCAGCACTAAAGGCTGCGAATACTTCGTGGGAAGAACTCCATGTTCCCGGCGCGTTCGAAATCCCGGCGGCGATCCGCTTCGCCATGTCGAACAAGCAATATGACGGTTTCGTGGCGCTGGGCTGCGTCATCCGCGGCGAAACCTCGCATTACGATTACGTCTGCCAGGAAAGCGCCCGCGGGCTCATGGATTTATCGCTCCAGCACAACGCCGCCATCGGCTACGGCATCCTGACCGTCGAAACCGTGGGGCAGGCTACCGCCCGCGCTGATATCACGCAGGGCAACAAGGGCGGCGACGCGGTCGCGGCTTGCCTGCGCATGATCGAACTCAAGCGCCAGTTCGGGGTCATATGAACCAGTCGCTCCAGAAAAAATCGGCATCGCGCATGGCGGCGGTGCAGTGCCTCTACCAGCAATCGGTCACCGGTGGCAAAGCCTCCGTGGCCGGGCAGGTGGCGCAGCTCAAAAAAGAACTCGCCGATAACGTAAGCGAGCAGAAGCTGCGGTCGGGCGCGGCGGTGGAACCGAACTACACACTGCTGGAACAAATCCTTTCCGGTGTTGCGCAATGGCAGGTTGACATCGACCGCCAGATTGACGCAAGCTTGAACAAGACATGGACGCGCGACCGCATGAGTCCCTTGCTGGTAGCGATATTGCAGTGCAGCATATTCGAGATGGTCTATTTCAAGGAAGTGAACCCGCGCATCATCACCGACGAATACACGCGCATCGCGCGCAGTTTCTTCGCCGATGCCGAGGTGGATTTCGTGTTTGGCATTTTGAGCAATCTTAAAGGCAATGGATGAATTTTCCCTCATACGCACGTATTTCGCGCCGCTGGCGAAGGGCCTGCGTGGCGGCCTCGGATTAACCGACGACGCTGCCTTGTTGTCGCCGCAAGCGGGCCGTGAACTCGTCATCACCACCGACGCGCTTTGCACCGGCGTACATTTCCTCGGAAGCGAACCTCCCGCGCAGCTTGCGCAGAAGCTCCTGCGCGTCAATCTCTCCGACCTCGCCGCGATGGGCGCTACGCCGATGGCCTATTTCCTGACGCTTATGCTTCCTAAAACCACCTCGCCGGCGTGGATCAAGGATTTCGCCGCCGGACTGCGCGATGACCAGAAGCACTTCAAAATCGCGCTCGCGGGCGGCGACACCACCGCCACGCGCGGCAGCATTTCGCTTTCCATGACCGCTATCGGCACCGTGCCGTCGGGAAAGGCGCTGAAACGCAGCGGCGCTCAGATCGGCGATCTCGTCTATGTGTCCGGCACGCTTGGCGATGCGGCGCTCGGCCTGCAATTGCTGCAGCATAAGATTTTATTTCCGCGCGAGCAGGAATCCGCTTTCCTCCAGCGGCGCTACCTTGTGCCCGAGCCGCGCGTGGCGCTCGGGGAAAAGCTTTCGGGTATCGCAAACGCCTGCATGGACGTATCCGATGGGCTGTTGCAGGATGCGGGCCACATCGCCAGGGCATCGGGCGTGGCCCTTGAATTGCACCGCCACTGGCTGCCGCTTTCCGATGCGGCGAGCCTGTTTTCCGACGGCCTCGATTTCGCGCAAAGCGGCGGCGACGATTACGAGCTGCTCTTTACCGTACCTGCAAAATATGAAGCGAAAATCGAAAAGCTTGCCACGAGTTTGAAGTTACCGCTCACCAGAATCGGCACGGTCAAAAAAGGAAAAGGCGTAAGCCTGCTCGACCGCAGCGGGCAAAAATTGTTTATCACCCGCCGCGGTTATAAGCACTTCCATTAATCGCCTTATTTCTGAACGATCGTCGCGCTGTTGCCGCTGCCGTTCTGAACGACGCCGGCTTTGTGGTTATCACCGGCCTGATTGATGGTGGCGGTGTTATTCGTACCGTTCTGCTGGATGCTGCCGGTATTGGTGCTGCCCGCCTGTTGTATGGAAGCGGTATTGTCCGCGCCTTCCTGCATAAGCGACGCTTCGTTGTATTCGCCGTTGACGCTTATGCTGCCGGAATGATGCGTGCCCGCCTGATGCAGTTTCGTACGGTTATAGGTGCCTTCGGTGTTGATAGCGACAGTATGCTTGTCACCGAAAATTTTTACGTCAGCGATGTGAAGATTGCCAGCCTGACGGATATTCAGCGTATTCTCGCTGCCGTCGAGCAGGATCGCTTCGGCGCCGGGCGACTCGGGATCGGATACGGCCCTGTTCTCGTTGCCGACCTGTTCGATCAATGCGGTATTGTCGTAGTAGTTGTACGTCGTGATCCCGCCGGGAACGGCTTCGCTGCGGCCCTTGGCGATCACGCCGGCGGTATTGCGGTTGCCGGTCTGCACTACGGTGAACTTGCTGTTAAGCGCCGCGGCTTCAGGAGAACCGATGTCGTTGTGCCCGCCCTGAATGCGTGCGAGGTTGTTGCTTCCCGATTGTTCGATGCGCGCTTCGTTGCCGCCGCCGTACAGGGCGACGTTCGCGCCGTTTAGTACGCCGCCCTGAGTGACGGTGACAGCGGAATCTCCGCCGTAATACTGGGTGCCGCTCACGACCACCATGGCGTCATGCTCGCCGCCCGCCTGTGTGATGCTGGCGCTGTGGGTCGACGGGTTGCGGTTGTTGCCGTTTGCATCGCGCTGCGAGATGAGGGCTTTATTCTTATTGCCCGTCTGGGTGATCGTCGCATTGTTGGCAATCACGGAAAGTTCCGTGATCTGGCTGATATCGGCTTCGTTCCCGTCGCCGTTGATGAAGACGGTGCCACGGCTGTTCAGCGCGGCGTAGCCGCGGTCGCTGCCCTGAAGGTTATGCACGCGGTTGTCGTTGCCGAGTACATCGGTCTGGCCGAAATTGTTAAATCCGTAACTGCCCACCGTAGCGTTGTTCCTGTCGCCGGTAAGCTTGATGTCGAGGCTGTTGTTCTGGCCGTTCATAGTGATCGGCGCGATGGAGCCGCCGAACGACGTGCCGCTGATTTTGTTTTCAATGCCGGTCTGGGTGCTGTTGAAAGTGCTGTTGCGCAATTCAAATCCTGCGCCGGGGAACAGATAGGCTTCATTGTCGAAACCGGTCTGCGTGATCGAAAAGATATTCTCGTTGGCGTTCTGCACGCCGGGCTGATTGGGCAGCCCCGGCACGGCGGAGATACCCGCATGGTTCCCGCCGCCGCCGCTTTGGGAGATGGTGGCGTAGTTGCCGTTACCCATAAGCGTGACCCCGGCGAAATTCGGGAAAGCGCGGAAGCCTGTCGCAGTACTCTCCTGCTCAATGATCGTGACGTTATTGTCGCCGCCCTGATAGTTGCGCGCGTCATTGCCGCGGCCATGCTGCCGGATGCTGGCGCTGTTGGCGTTGCCCCGCTGTTCGTTTTCGGCGTTATTATAGGCATCCATGGAATTGACGCCGTTTTCGGGATCGCCCTGACGCGCTTCCACCACGTTCAGCGTGCCTTCCTGGCGGCTGATGATGGACGAGTCCTGCTGACCCGACTGGATGAGGGTGGCGCCGTTGCTGCCGCGCTGGAAGGCGCTGGCCTTGACGTCCTTGCCATATGGGCGCACGCCGCTATTGGAGACGATATCCTGTTTGATGATAAGCATGTTGTCGCTGCCGTCCTGCGTGGCTTCGGCGACGCCCTCATAGGCCGTGATCTGTTCGATCTGCGCAACGTTGTTGTTGCCGTTTTGTATGGCGACGGGCGCGGGGCTGCCGTCCGGGTTCACGCCTTGCACGATGCCTGCCGCATAGGCGGGGGCGAGCGTAGAAACGGCGAGCAGGGCGGTGGTAGCGAGCAGGGCGCGGGTAAACATGAAAATCCTCGTGGCAAAATGGTTAATATTTAGTTAATTCTTATCCACTCTACAGAAGAACCGCGCCGATACCACGGCATTTTTATTAATGTTTTATTACAGGCGATGAGGAAGGAAAAAAGTGTTTAGAAACAGTAGTTTATATCAGGCCATTTCCGGCATGCGCGCCAGCTGTAGTTGCCGGTACGACAATGCCTCGGCGATATGGGCGTGTGCGACGGTCTCCTTGCCGTCCAGATCGGCAATCGTGCGCGCCACGCGCAGCACCCTTGTATAGCCACGCATGGAAAGCCGCAGGCTTTCGGTCGCCTGTTCCAGCAGCGCCTTTCCCCTGGTGTCGGGCACGACCGTGGCGTGCAGCGCGTCGCCGGTGAGTTCGGCGTTGGTGTTGCAGTTCAGCTGCATCATGGCGAAGCGTTCCTTCTGCGCCTGCCGTGCTGCCGCCACGCGCGTGGCCACCGTGCAGCTCGCCTCGCCGCCGCTTTGCCCGAGCATGTCGAGCGTGGCGACTTCGGGCACTTCGATGGCCATGTCGAAGCGGTCGAAAAGGGGGCCTGAGATTTTCGTCTGGTAGTCCATGCCGCAGCGCGGGGCTTTATTGCAGGCGCGCGCGGGATCGTCGAGATAGCCGCAACGGCACGGGTTCATCGCCGCCACCAGCTGGAAGCGGGCAGGGTAGGTGACGTGTGCTGCGGCGCGCGCGACGGTGATGCGCCCGGTTTCCAGCGGCTGGCGCAGCGATTCCAGCACGGCGCGCGGGAATTCCGGCAATTCGTCGAGGAATAATACGCCGTGATGCGCCAGCGATATTTCGCCCGGAAGCGCCCGCTTGCCGCCGCCCGTCATCGCCGCCATCGACGCCGAATGGTGTGGGTCGCGGAAAGGACGGTGTCTGGTCAGGCGTCCGTTTTCCAGCTTGCCGGCCACCGAGGCGATCATGCTCGACTCTAAAATCTCCTTCGCGTCCAGCGGCGGCAATATTCCCGGAATGCACGACGCCAGCATGGATTTACCTGCGCCCGGCGGCCCGATCATGAGCAGGTTATGCCCGCCCGCTGCCGCCACTTCCAGCGCGCGCCGCGCGGTATGCTGCCCGCGGATTTCGCGCATGTCGGTGGCGCGCGGCGCCTCTTCCTCGAAATTCCGCACCGGCGGCGACAGCACCTGCGTACCTTTGAAATGGTTGATCAGCGCCAGCAGCGACGACGGCGCCAGTATCGCGCTTCCGCCCGCCCACGCCGCTTCGCTTCCCGTGCCTTGCGGGCAGATCAGCCCCTTATCGAGCGACGACGCATGCATCGCGGCGGGCAGTACGCCCGATACTGTAAGCAGCCCACCGTCGAGTGAAAGCTCACCGAGCGCCACATAGTTTTCCAGTTCGTCCTGCGGCAGCACGCCCATCGCTATCAGCGCGCCGATGGCGATCGGCAGGTCGAAATGGCTGCCTTCTTTCTGGATATCGGCAGGCGCAAGGTTCACGATGATGCGCCGCGACGGCAGCGACAGCCCCAGCGAATGGATCGCCGCGCGCACGCGCTCGCGCGATTCGGCCACGGCTTTGTCGGGGAGTCCCACGATGGTAAACGATGGCAATCCGCCCACCATCTGCACCTGCACGTCGATGGAAGTGGTTTCGATGCCTTCGAAAGCGACCGTGGTGACGTGGGCGACCAGAGTAATCTCCTCCTACGGAGCTTTGATACCTGCTTGGGCCAGCATAAGCGATGTTTCCTGAAGCGGCAAGCCGACAACGTTGGAATACGAACCGGCGATCCACGGGATGAACGCTTCGGCAGAGCCCTGTATCGCGTAGCCGCCCGCTTTCCCCTGCCATTCGCCCGAAGCGATATAGGCGTCGATTTGCTTATCGGTGAGGCGGGCGAAACGCACCTGCGTCATTACCAGCCTCTCATGCGTCTTGCCGCCTGAGTGGACACACACCGCCGTATAGACACGGTGCCTGCGCCCCGACAGCATCTTCAGGCATTTGCGCGCCGTTTTTTCTTCTTCGGCCTTGGGCAGTATCCGCCTGCCGCACGCCACCACCGTATCGGCGGCAAGAATAACATCGTCGGGAAATTGCGCCGCCACGACGCACGCTTTTTCCTTCGCCACACGCGCGGCATGTTCGCGCGGCGTTTCGTCCTTAAGCGGCGTTTCGTCGATATCGGCGGGGATGATCTTATCCGGCGCGAGCCCGATCTGTTTCAGGAGCGCAAGCCGCCTCGGCGATGCGGAGGCGAGGATAAGCAATTATTTCTCTCTGAACTTGATGCGGCCCTTGGTGAGGTCGTAGGGGGTCATCTCGACGATCACCTTATCGCCCGCCAGCACGCGGATGCGGTTTTTGCGCATGCGGCCCGAAGTATGGGCGATGACCATATGGCCGTTTTCGAGTTTTACGCGGAAGGTGGCGTTGGGCAAAAGCTCGGTGACGATGCCGGGGAATTCGAGGAGTTCTTCTTTGGTCATAGGTTTCCTAAGGTTAATATGGGCGCTTTATAGCACAATCGTTAAGGAGCGCAAGGGACTGATAAGCCGCCATTGCGAGGAGCGAAGCGACGCGGCAATCCAGCCTCAAGCGCGATGGTAGCCATACGTGCCATAGGCATGGCACACTGGATTGCTTTGGCTTAGCCTCGCAATGACGGTTTACTGCTTGATGTGCAGTACGCAAATCAGCGTAAACAACCGCCTTGCCGTCTGGAAATTAACCTTAATCTTGCCCTCAAGCAGCCCCTGAAGGATTTCCGAGCCTTCGTTGTGGATGCCGCGCCGCCCGCCGTCGATGGCTTCGAGCTTGCCCGCCGATGGGCTTTTCAGCGCGTCGTAATAGCTTTCGCAGATCATGAAATAATCGCGCACGACGGTTTTAAGCGGCTGCACGGAAAGCTGTACCTTGGCGCGCTCGCCGGTTTCG
>CAZBUX010000049.1:0-7908 GCA_964495185.1 uncultured Rickettsiales bacterium
ACGTTTTCCCTGCCTGCGTTTTGCCGTTTTCTTTGAATTTCTTTGCATTACATTGCATTTTTAGCGGCAAGCGATTGTTTTTACTCGTCATCCACGCACAAGGCGGGGGTGACGGTTCATTATAGGGTGGGTGGGAATGGCCGGGAAGGGGGGGGATGGTTTTTATTACTCCTCCATCACCTCGCCGGTGCTTTCCAGCAGCAGCGCTTTGATGTCGGCGTAGGCGGCGTTGAGTTTCCCTTCGTCGTGGGCGCGGGTGACGAGGCTGGTGCCTAGTTTTCCGTCCCGGATGAAGGGGTAGCTGCCGATTTCGGTATCGGGGTGGCGGGCCTGTATGGCGCTTAAGCCTTCGGCGATGACGCCTTCGGTGAGATAGGCGGCGATGGTTTTCGCACGCATCGGCGCGCCGCCCCGCAACCCGCTGCGCACGCTTTCGAACATGGCCTGCATGATAGACGGTACGCCCGCCATCACGAATACGTTTTCGATCCGGAAGCCGGGGGCGGCGGAAACCGGGTTGGCGATCAGCGAGGCGCCTTCCGGCACATCGGCCATCTTGAGCCGTGCGGCGTTAAGCTGGTCGCGGCCATAGTGGCGCTCGAGTATGGCCTCGGCCTCTTTGTTGCGTATAAGGGGCACCCCGAAGGCGCGCGCGATGCTGGCCGAGGTAATGTCGTCGTGGGTGGGGCCGATGCCGCCGGTGGTGAATACATAGGTGTAGCGGGCGCGGCAGGCGTTCACGGCGGCGATGATATCACTTTCGATATCGAGGACGACGCGGGTTTCCGACAGCCGAATCCCCAGCTCGTTCAAGGTTTTGCCGAGGAAAGCGAGGTTCTTGTCCTGCGTGCGTCCCGAGAGTATCTCGTTACCGACGATAATCAGGCAGGCGGATGGTGCTGGCGCTTGCATGGTTCTATTCTCCTGATAGAAATGGACTATATACTTACCCGGCATAAAAAGGAAATAACCGTGTTCGACGATAATCGTCCCATCACCATCCATAAGCCCGACCAGTTCGAGTCCATGCGGGTCGCAGGCAGGCTTGCCGCCGAAGTGCTGGACATGATCGGCGAGCACGTGCAGCCGGGCGTGACCACGGGGCGCTTAAACGATATCTGCCACGAGATGATCGTGGCGCGCGGGGCGATTCCGGCGCCGCTGAATTACCGGGGGTTTCCGAAATCCATCTGCACTTCGGTGAACCATGTGGTGTGTCACGGCATTCCGGGCGACCTCGTACTTAAAAACGGCGACGTGGTGAACGTGGACGTGACCGTCATCGTCGACGGCTGGCACGGTGACACCTCGCGCATGTACTGGGCGGGCGAGCCGTCGATCAAGGCCAAGCGACTGACGCAGGTGACGTATGACGCCATGATGCTCGGCATCGAACAGGTGAAGCCGGGCGCGACGGTGGGCGATATCGGCCATGCGATCCAGGTGTATGCCGAAAAGCACGGCTATTCGGTGGTGCGCGATTATTGCGGCCACGGCATCGGCAAGGTGTTCCACAGCGCGCCGTCGATCCTGCATTACGGCGAGCCGGGCGAGGGGCCGGTGCTGAAAGAGGGTATGTTTTTTACCGTCGAACCGATGATCAACGCGGGCGACTGGCGAACCATCCTCAACCGCCATGACGGCTGGACCGTCACCACCCGCGACAAGTCGCTCTCGGCGCAGTTCGAGCATACGCTGGCGGTTACGAAAAACGGCTACGAGCTTTTCACCGCTTCGCCCAAGGGGCTCAACCATCCGCCCTATGGTGCTTAGCAGAAATAATCTCCTGCGCTGGTTCTGGCTCGCGGCTTGCGCCGCCGTCTATATTTCGATGAGTTTCTCGGCGCTGCGCACGGCGTATACCATGCCCTATAAAAACTGGGACATGATCGCCTATATCGGCACCATGTACATGCTCGGCGAGGAGGATCAGGAAAAATGGTACGCCCATACCATGGACGATATCGAGCAGGAGGTGGGCCCGCATCTAAGCAAGAAATTCCGCCAGAATCCCTTATCGGCCAATAGCGAAGCGTTTCGCCAGCATATGCCGTTTTATAAGGTGAAACCCGGCTATGTCGCGGCGGTGTACGGGCTTTATAAAAGCGGCGTGCCGCCGGTGAAGGCGACATATATGGTGTCGATACTCTCAGTGGCTGGTTTGCTGGCGCTGCTGTTTTTCGTGCGCCCGGCGGCGGTGGACGCGGGGCTGTGGTGGCTCGCGTGCTCGGCGTTCTTCTTCAAGATGCAATATCCGGTCACCGCACTGGCGCGGCTCTCGACACCGGACTCCATGTCGCTGCTGGTGCTCGCGGCGCTGGTGTGCAACCTCATCGTGTGGCGGAAAATGTGGCTGTGGTATGCGCTGTCGGCGCTGATGGTGCTGGTTCGGCCCGACACGATCGTGCTGATGATTATCCTTGCCGGGCTTTACCATTTCCGCGGCGCCGACGCGATGCGCTTTTCGCGTGTGCATGTGGCGGCGACCGCGCTCGGGCTGGTGTTCCTTTACCTTCTCGTATCGCACCTGGCGGGGGCGTATGACATCCGCACCTTCCTGCAATACAGCCTGATAAAGAAAGTGCCGTATCCTGAACAGATCGTGCCGACCATTACGCTTTGGGAGTATTTCGCTATCGTGCGAAGCAGCACGATGGTTATCGCCAAGCAGGGAATCGTGCTGTGGATGCTCGGGTGGACGGCGTTTACCGTGATCGTGCACCTGCTCTATTCGCCCCGCTACGATACGGCGATGCGGCTCATGGCGGCGTCGTGGATTTATTTTATCGCCAAGGTATTTACCTTTGGCCAGTGGGACCAGAGGTTTTATTACGGCAGCTATTTCCTGAGCTTCGTGGCCGGGATGATGCTGCTCGCGCCGTTCCTCGAATCGCTTTCAGGCAGGGCGAAAGCGGCGGTGGAGGCGTATCGTGGACGGTGATGTTCTCGATAAGCCCAAAGAAGCCCGCCCGCATTATACCGGGCACCGCAAGCGGCTGCGCGAGCGTTTCCTCGCGCATGGCTCCGACGCGGTGGCGGATTACGAGCTGATGGAGATGATCCTTTTTCCCGCAAGCCCCATGGGCGACGTGAAACCGCTGGCCAAGGCGCTGCTTGCGCATTTCGGGAGTTTCGCGCGTGTGCTGCTGGCCGACGCTACGGAGCTTCGGAAAGTCGAAGGCGTGAACGACGCGGCGCTGGTGGCGATCAAGGTGGTGAAATCCGCCGCCGAGCGCATGCTGCGCGAGGAAGTCGCAGGGCGTCCGGTGGTAAAAAGCTGGACACAGCTGATCGATTACTGCCGCCTGCATATCGGGCATCTTATCAACGAGGAATTCCACGTGCTGTTCCTCAATAACCGCCTCGAACTCTTGGCCGACGAACGCCAGCAGAAAGGCACGGTGAACCATACGCCGGTGTACCCGCGCGAGGTGGTAAAACGCGCGCTGGAGCTGGGGGCGGCGAGCATGATACTGATTCATAACCACCCCAGCGGCGATGTGAACCCGAGCAAGGCCGATATCGACGTCACCCGCCAGATCATCGACGCGGCGCGGCCGCTGGGTATCGAGGTGCACGATCACGTGATCATCAGCGCGCGCAAACATTTCTCGTTCAAGTCGAAGGGACTTATCTGATGCGCTGCTGGGGCATTACCCCCGGTGCCGCCGGTATGGTCGCGCAGGTGAAAGCGCTGGCGCTGGCGCTTGGCGTGGTGCCGGAGATGAAGGAAATAACGGTGAAGCAGCCATGGGCGGCGCTGCCTAATGCTATTCATGCGGAAGTGCTGAAGCCGTGGATTCCGCGTTACGTTTCGCCGCCGCTTGCAGGCGAACGTCCCGATCTCGTCATCAGCTGCGGCAGGCGCGGGGCGATTGCGGCGATGGGGCTGAGGGCGCCGGGTACGCGCGTGATACATATTCAGGACCCGCAATGCAGCGCGCGGCATTTCGATCTCGTGGTGGCGATGGAGCATGATAAAATCCGCGGGGATAATGTCATCACCACACGATTCGCGCTGCATTCGGTAACGCCGGACGCATTGGAGAAAGCGAAAACGCAATTCCTGCCGTATTTCGCAGCGTATGCGCGGCCTTACGTTTCCGTGCTGCTCGGCGGCAGCACCAATAAATATACGCTGACCGAATCGGCGATGCAGGGCGTTATCGCCATGCTGAAGCGCGTGCTGGATAAAACCTCAGGCTCGCTGCTCATCACGCCGTCGCGCCGCACTGGGGAGAAGAATATCGCACTGCTCAAGGCGGCGTTTGCGAGGAATCCGCGCGTGTATATTTACGGCGGCACGGGCGATAATCCGTATATGGGGATGCTGGCGCTTGCCGATTATCTCATCGTCAGCAATGATTCGGTAAACATGATGACCGACGCGTATGCTACCGGCAAACCGCTCTACCTGCTGCCGCTGCCGGGGCATGAGGGGACGAAGCCTGCCGCGTTCGGTGCCGGGCTTGTCCGCGACGGCATCGCGCGGCTGGCGGGGGAATCTCTGGAAGTGTGGGATTATCCCGTAAAGGATGAGATGGTGGCGCTGGCGGGGGAGATTAAAAAGCGTCTGAATCTATGAACCCCTCTCCCTTCGGGAGAGAGAATTAAGAGGTAATATTCTTCCCGCTCGCCTTTAAATCCCGATCGTAGATCGGGTGGAAATTGCCGTGGTAGAATTCGGGTTTTTCTTCCTGCGGGGGCGTGGCGGTTCCAAACAGCGATTCGACCTCGCGTTCGCGGCCTTTGAATATGTCGTTCCAGCGGGCGAGGAAGGTGGCGTAGCTCCAGTCTTCCCATTGTTTCTTAAATAACGCGCGGTCGGTTTTGCGGCGTTTTTCGTCTTCGTCGGATAAGAGTTTTATGCCGAGGCAGCGCGCGGCGGAATCGAGCACGCGCCACAAATCGGTGCGGTCTTCGGGCGGTCGGTCGTCCCAGAATTCGTTGCGCAGCGGCGCGATCAGCAGGCCTTGCGTGAACGCGCCGTAGAGGAAAGCCGCTTCGCGGATGAGGCGGTTTTGCCTGGCGGCGGGGGATATGCCGTCGCCGTCATAAGTGCGGGCGTTGGTGGTCATGTCGAGATGGTCGAAATGTCCGCCCATGTCGATTTCCCTGCCGTTTGCGTCAACCATCATGCTGTCCACCGCGAGGCCTTTGTTGTGCGCGCTCTGGCCGGGCAGGGCCAGCAATCCGCCGGTCAAATCAGCGTCGGTAGCGAAGTTATAGAGGCTGAACGCGCCTTCGACGGTGCGCAGGCCGTCGTAAAGCACCGTGGTCCAGCCTTGGGTTTGATACAGGCGGATGGCGGCGCCGGTGACGATGTCGGCAAGCGGCTTATTCAACCAGAACTGCGCGTCGCGGCGGTAGGCGAGGCCGAATTTGTTGAGCCTGCGCTCGCGCGGGAGCCGTGCATAGGCGGCTGCGTCCTCAACGGCGATAAGATAGTCGTTCGCGTCGTAGGCGAGTTCGTCCTGCGCGTAGGCGAGCGTGATGCGGATAGGGTCGTGGCCATCGCATGCGCGCATGCGTTCGTCTTTGCGGTAGGTGGCCATGGCGACGAGATCGGCGGGGGTAACATGGCGCGGCGCGGGGACGAGACCGGGCACATGGCTTTGCGAGGTCACGTTTTCAAACGCGTCCCAGCCCTGGCGGATCATTGGTTTTTCAGGTTTTTCAGCGTGGAAGAGCGGTACTCGCGGCGGTAGGTGACGTATACCACCCAGCCGATTGCCAGCATGAAAAAGTAGGGATGCACGAACCACGCAAGCGTAGCCAGCCCGAAATAATAGGCGCGCAAACCGTTGTTGAAATGCTTGGCGGCGTTGCCGGTGATGAACGCGCCCTTGATCGCCAGCGCTTCGTGCTCGTCCTTGCGTACGCGGTAATCGGGCGCGGCGGCGATGTAGATTCCCAGATAGTTGTATTGCCGGAGCGACCAGCTGAACTTGAAGAAGGCGTAGATGAAAATCACCATGAGCAGAAGGATTTTTACCTGCCAGAAGAATTCGTCGTTAGGCATGGCGAACGGGATGTCCTGGATGATGGCATTGACCTTTTCACGGTAGCCGAGCAGGCTCACGAGCGCGGCGAGGATGAAGATCGTGGTGCTGGCGAAAAAGGTGAAGCTGCGCGTGAGGTTGCCCACCGTGATCGCGTCGATGGAGCGGTTTTCGCGGCCAAGCATTTCGCGCATCCATTGCAGGCGGTAATGGTTGGTGATGGTGAGGAGGTTGGGTTTTTCGGGGCTGGAATGGTCGTGGTAGCGGGCGTAGCCGAGCCAGCAGATAACGAAAAACACCATTGCGACCGTATTTTCCATGCTCACCCGCCCAGTAACGCTTTCGTTGCCCCTGCGACATCCGACTGCCGCATCAGCGATTCGCCGACAAGGAAACAGTGGAACCCGCTCTTCTGGAGATACAGCAGATCGGCGTGGGTTTCAATACCGCTTTCGCATACGCCGGTGGCGCTTGCGGGAATCCGCGCGGCGAGGCGACGGGAGGTTTCGATATCGACTTTCAGCGTTTTCAGGTTGCGGTTGTTGATGCCGAGCAGGGCGGGGGAAAGTTGTGTGAGCGCGCGCTCCATTTCGGCCTCGTCGTGGACTTCTACGAGTACGTCCATGCCGTATTGGCGGGCGGCGGCGTCGAGCTCGCGCGCCTGTGCGTCGGACAGCGCGGCCATGATGAGCAGGATGCAATCGGCGCCAAGCGTGCGCGATTCGATGATCTGGTACGGGTCGAGCATGAAATCTTTGCGTAGCACGGGCAGCGTTACGGCGTTGCGTGCCAGCGCAAGATATTCATCCTTGCCCTGGAAATAGGGCTCGTCAGTTAGCACCGATAAGCACGTGGCGCCGCCGGTTTCATAGGATTTCGCGAGCGTGGCGGGGTGGAAATCGGCGCGGATGATGCCTTTGCTCGGCGAAGCTTTCTTGATTTCGGCGATGAGGGCGAACTGGCCGTTCGCCTGTCTTTCCTGTAACGCGCGTTTGAAGCCGCGAGGGGGGAGGGCGCGTTGCGCTATGTCCAGCAGGCGAGATTCCGGTGTGGCGGTTTTCTGCTTTGTGATGTGCTCCCGCTTGGCGGCGCAGATGGCGGCGAGGGTGTCGGTCATGCGCGAGCGTTGCTGGTTTCGATCAACTTTTGCAGCGTTTTGAACGCGTTCCCGGAATCGATGGCTTCGGCGGCAAGTGCTGCGCCGGATTTCAGGTCGGGGGCTTTTCCCGCGATGACGAGCCCGGCAGCTGCGTTCAGCACGACGGCGCGGCGGTAGCCGCTATCCATGCCGGAAAGGGCCTGGGTGAGCGCCTGAGCATTGTGCTCGGGGTCGCCGCCCTTTAATTCGTCGAGCGAGGCGCGGGCGAGGCCTGCGTCTTCCGGCGTGACTTCGAAGCTGCGGATGGCGCCGTCTTTCAGTTCGGCGACTTTGGAGGGGCCGGTGATGGTGAGTTCGTCGGTGCCGTCGCTGCCGTGCACAACCCATGCGGCTTTGGCGCCGAGTTCTTTCAGGGCGCTTGCCATCGGTTCCAGAAGCGCGTCGGAATAGACGCCGAGGAGCTGAAAATCGGGGGCGGCGGGGTTGGAAAGCGGGCCGAGTAAATTAAAAATGGTGCGCAGGCCCAATTCCTGCCGGATGGGGGCAACGTGGCGCATGGCGGGGTGGAAACGCGGGGCCATGAGGAAGCACAGCCCGCACTCGGTGAGGCATTTTTCCAGCACGGGGATTTCGGCATCGACCTTGACGCCGAGCATGGCCAGCACGTCCGCCGAGCCGGAGCGCGACGACACCGAGCGGTTGCCGTGCTTGACGACTTTCAGGCCGCAGGCGGCCAGCACCAGCGCCACGGCGGTGGAAAGGTTATAGGTGCCGCGCGCGTCGCCGCCGGTGCCGCAGGTGTCGATC
>CAZBUX010000049.1:7918-9861 GCA_964495185.1 uncultured Rickettsiales bacterium
GGGCGGTGAATTTCTGGGCCTTGGCGCGAAGGGCCATGGCGCCGCCGGTGATTTCATCCACCGTTTCGCCCTTCAGGCGCAGGGCCATGAGGAACGCCGCCATCTGCGCCGGGGTCGCGCCCGCGTTCATGATGATCTGGAATGCGCGCGTCGCCGTGTCGCGCGGGAGGTTTTTCTTTTCCGCAAGCAGGGCGAGGATATCGTGCATGGGGGTGGTCATGCTCAGATTCCGTCTAAAAAATTCTTGATGAGCTGGTGCCCGTATTCCGACGCGATGCTTTCCGGGTGGAACTGCACGCCGTGGGTGTTGTGCGTTTTGTGCGAGAGGCCCATGATGAGGCCGTCATCGGCGGTGATGGCGGTGACTTCGAGGCAATCGGGCAGGGTGGCGCGGTCGACGATGAGCGAATGGTAGCGCGTGGCCTTGAAGGGGATGGGGAGGCCTTTGAAGATGGTGCGGCCTTCGTGGTAGATTTCGCTGACCTTGCCGTGCATGGGGGCGGGGGCGCGGACGACTTTGCCGCCGAAGGCTTCGCCGATGGCCTGCTGGCCGAGGCAGACGCCGAAGACAGGCGTTTTGCCCGAGGCTTTTTTGATGAGCTCCAGACAGATGCCCGATTCCTGCGGCGTGCCGGGGCCGGGGGAGATGACGATGCCGTCGGGCTTTAGTTTCAGCAGATCGTCGGCGCTGATCTTGTCGTTGCGGTAGACGGCCACTTCCGCGCCCAGCTCGCCGATATAGTGGAGCAGGTTGTAGGTGAAGCTGTCGTAGTTATCGAGGAGGATGATTTTCATACGAACTTTATAGCCTCCTCGGCGGCGCGCATCAAGGCGCGGGCTTTGTTGGCGGATTCTTCGAATTCGGCCTGGGTGTCGGATTCGGCGACGATGCCGCCGCCTGCCTGCACGTGGAGCTTGCCGTTTTTGATCAGGCCGGTGCGCAGCGCAATGGCGGTGTCCATGTTGCCGTTGCCGGAGAAATAGCCGATGCAGCCGCCGTAGAAGCTGCGGCGTTCCTGCTCAAGCTCGTCGATGATCTGCATGGCGCGGATTTTCGGCGCGCCCGACACGGTGCCTGCCGGGAACCCGGCGATGAGGGCGGCGAGCGCGTCGTAGCGCGGGTCGATGTCGCCGGTGACGTTGGAGACGATGTGCATCACGTGACTGTAATTCTCGATGATCATGCGCTGTGTGGTTTTCACCGAACCGATTTTCGAGACGCGGCCCACGTCGTTGCGGCCAAGGTCGAGGAGCATGAGATGCTCGGAGATTTCTTTCGGGTCGGAGAGTAAATCCTTCGCCAGTAATTCATCTTCATGACGGTCGCGGCCGCGTTTGCGCGTGCCCGCGATGGGGCGGATGGTGACTTCGCCGTCGCGCAGGCGAACGAGGATTTCCGGGCTGGAGCCGACCAGCGAGTAATCGCCGAAATTGAGATAGAACAAAAATGGCGAGGGGTTGAGCTGGCGCAGCGCGCGGTAGAGCGAAAACGGCGGCAGGGTGAACGGCGCAGAAAAACGCTGCGAGAGCACGACCTGGAAAATATCGCCGGCGGCAATGTGTTCTTTCGCGCCCGCGATCATCGCGTCGTATTGGGCGCGGGTGGTGTTGGAGACGAAATCGGAGAGCTTAACCGGGGCGGCAGCGGTTTTTACCGGCGCGGGGATGGGAGCGCTTAGGCGTTCGATCACGTGCTGGATGCGTTTCCTGGCGGCGTCGTAGGCGGCGCTGGCATCGGCGCGCTTGCTGTCGGCCCAGATGGTGGTGACGATATACATCGAGTCCGTCACCGCGTCGAAAATCACGGTGACTTTAGGGCGGATGAAGCAGCCGTCGGGGATGCCCATGACGTCGGGCTTGCCTTCGCCGAGATTTTCCATCTGGCGCACCATGTCGTAGCTCATATAGCCGACGAGCCCGGCGGCCATGGGCGGCAGCCCTTC
>CAZBUX010000050.1:0-9793 GCA_964495185.1 uncultured Rickettsiales bacterium
CGATGCGCGAGCGGTCGTAGCGCGGCAGCTCAAGGTGGATGGCCGCAAGCGTCGTCACCGTACCGGAGGTGGAAAGCAATTGCACCTGCTCACCGGAAAGCGCATGGCTGATGCCGTTGGCCTCATCGAAAGGCCGCAGTTTTTCTGAAACGCATTCGACCATGTCGCCAAACGCCATATCCGCGAAATTCGACCCGCCGAACTTATCGGCAAGGTTCATGACGCCGAACCCCACCGACAGCCAGTCGCTGATCGGGTGCGTACCGGGCGAACGGCGCACGTTATCGACATCGACCCACATCAATTCGGTGGAGCCGCCGCCGATATCGAACACGATGGCGCGGGTGGAGGTTTCGGTCAGCAGCGACGAGCAGCCGGTAAACGCCAGCCTTGCTTCTTCCTCGGTAGTGATGATGTCGATCTCCATGCCGAGCTCGGAACGGACGCGATCGATAAAATCCTGGCCGTTTGCGGCGCGGCGGCAGGCTTCGGTGGCGACGAACCGCGACCGCGTAACATTATACCGGCTGAGTTTCTTATGGCAGGCCCGCAGCGCCGCCAGCGTGCGTTCCATGGCGTCGTCGGAAAGAACCCCGGTGGCCGTCACCCCCTCGCCAAGCCTGACGATACGCGAAAAACTATCGAAAATACGCAGCTCCGGCGCCGCAAACACGCCCGCGTCGCGCCCGTCCTGCTGCTGCGGCGAGGCGACCAGCAACCGGCAGTTATTCGTGCCGAGGTCGAGCGCGGCATAGACCGGCTCGTTCGCCCGCACAGGCGGCCTTGCGCCCCGCGCGGGCGCCGCTTGCGTTGTATCCAGCATCCAATGCCACACTATCGACCCGTGCCGACAGCCTTTATCCGTTATGGTTTAACCGTAGCGTTACAATAGCGGATAACCGCAAGGGATACAAGGGGATAGAAAAGTTATCCCTAAGCGCTGAAAAAGCAAAGGGGAGCCTTGCGGCTCCCCTTTGTCTGAATTAATCACGATAGCTCAGTCTCTCTGCAATACATGGATGGTGTTATCATTGCCGGTTTGCGACAGATTAGTTGCATTTCCATTACCGAAAGACTGGATTCCTGCATTATTGCGGTCACCTTTCTGTGTGATATACGCTATATTTCCATCGCCCCATAAATTTGCACCCGCTATATTGTCATTCCCATTCTGGCTCATCTGAGTTGTATTATCTGAGCCTCCCAAACCGATCCCCGCACTGTTGGCATTGCCGGTTTGCAAGATGTTTACTTCGTTATTATCGCCGCCTAAGGACGCCTCCATTGAAGTGGCAAAATTGGCGTTACCATTCTGGCTTATGCTAACAGTATTACGATTAAAATCGTATATTCCATGGAGACTCACACCATTTCCGTCACCATGCATAGCTAGATTATATTGCGTATTATCCCCGTTTTGCAGGAGCAACACATAGTGATCATTCCCCACCTGCTCGATATTAGCAATGTTAGCGTTACCATTAAGCTCGGTGCGGACTGAGCTACCAGCCCATGCCTGCGACGCCGAGAACATCGCCACCATCGCCGTTGTCATCATCAGTTTCCGTAAAATCATATATATTTCCCTTTAAATCAATTTGTTACAAAGAACCAAAATTTAGCAGCTAATGATTATTAGCCGGTACAAACCAAGTGTACGCCACGATTGCGACGTTTTGATGACGCAAACATGACGGCTTTGTGACAATTCGGGCCTATAACGCGGAAATCAACATCCCACCTAGGTTTTCTCCCCTTCCGGGGCAATTCTCAGCGTCTTATAATACCCATGAAATCCGTCATCCCCGCCTTGTGCGGGGATCCAGAGAACTGGAGTATACAGCTTGAGATCCCCGCACAAGGCGGGGATGACGGATGATAAATATCAATTACTTGCTGCTGAAAATGCAATGTAATGCAAAGAAATGTCAAGAAAACGGGAATAAACCGTGAGGAAAACAATGAATAAATATCGAACAACTATTTGATATTTATCATATATTGATGAATTTTCTACCAGAAACAAACGGCTCCAGACGGTCAAAACCGCTCCCCAAACCGCTCTAAAGCTTCGGTGTAATGCGCGAAGGCAGCTGGTCGCGGTGCACATAGGCGTTCAGCAACAGCCCGACCGCGATGACCGTGGATACGGTGATACTGCCGCCATACGACATCAGCGGCAGCGGCACGCCCACCACCGGCAGCATGCCCATCACCATGCCGCAGTTGATGAGTACGTGGATAAACACCATCGCCGTAACGCCGAGCGCCAGCAGCGCGCCGAAGGTGCTGCGGCTGTTCATCGCCACCATGAACCCGTAAAGCAGGAGTAGCATATACAGCAGCAGCAAAAACACGCAGCCCATGAATCCGAATTCCTCGGCGAGGATGGTAAAAATAAAATCGGTGTGTTTTTCCGGCAGGAAATTAAGCTGGTTTTGCGACCCCTGCATGAACCCCTTGCCGAACAACCCGCCCGAGCCGATGGCGATCATCGACTGGAGGATATTGTACCCCGCGCCCAGCGGATCTTTTTCGGGATCGAGGAACGTAAGCACGCGGCGTTTCTGGTAATCGTGCAGGAAATGCCACGCCATCGGCGCCGCCGCAAGCCCGCCCGCGGCCAGCCCGATGAAGTAACGCCACTGCACGCCCGCGAGAAAACACATGGCGCCGCCCACCGCCACCGTAATCACCGTCGTGCCGAGATTCGGCTGGCGCAGGATGAAAATCGCGGGCAGCAGGATCATGATAACCGGCGGAATGAGAAACGGGATGCGCCGAATGTCGTCGGGATACATGCGGTGGAAATACCGCGCCAGCGCCAGTACAACCGCCAGCTTCATGAATTCCGACGGCTGTATGTTCAGCCCGCCGAAATGCAGCCATCGTTGCGCGCCCATGCCGATATGCCCGGCGATATCCACCCCCACCAGCACCGCAAGGCAGGCGAAATATATCAGGTAGGCGTAATCCATCAGCAGCCGCATCGGCACCAGCGCCACGAAGATCATGATGCAGAACGCCAGCACGAAACGGACTATCTGCGGCCATGCCCAGGGCGACATGCCGCCGCCCGCCGAAATGATCATCGCGAAACCGATGACCGCAATCAGCAGCATGTTCACCACGATGCCCCAATGGACCTCGGCCAGTTTCGAAGCAATGGTGATCGGACGCGCCATACTGCCTTTTTGGATAATTACCGTTTTCGGAGGCGAATATACCCCGGATTTGAGTCAAATTCCCCTGTAAAATGCACCCCTACGCCCCAACCCGGCACAATGAAGTGAAAATTAGCTAAAAAGCCAGCTAATTACCTGCGTTTAATCACCTTTTTTTAACCAGACGGGGCGTAAACTGGAGTATCGGAAAAAATCCATTTTCAGGAGCCGTCCATGGCCCGGATCCACGCATCCGCATCCCCAGCTACAACGCTCCCGCGCCTGCGGAATCTGCTGCGCAGCAATGACGGCATCACCGCCATCGAGTTCGCGCTGATTTCGCCGGTGCTGCTTTTGTTCGTGCTCGGCACGCTGGAATTTTCCATGATCATGTTCGCCTCCGCCGTCATGGAAAGCGCCACCAACAATTCCGCGCGACTCGGCAAAACCGGCTACGCGCCGTCGGGCACCACGCGCCAGCAACTTATCATCGACAGCATCAACAACCGCACGGCGGGACTGCTCGATTCCACCAAGATCACCATCACCACCAAGGTCTATTCCAGCTTCACCAATGTCAGCGATCCCGAAGCCTACACCGACAGCAACGCCAACGGCGTTTACAACCTGGGCGAGCCGTATTCCGATTCGAACGGCAACGGCCAATGGGATTCCGACATGGGCTCGGCTGGCCTCGGCAGCGCCAGCGACATTGTGCTCTACACCGTGAGCTACCCGTGGAAGATCATGACTCCGGTTATAAGCAATATCATCGGCGCCACCTATACTATCACCGTACGCACGGTGGTGAAGAATGAACCGTTCAACCTCGTGAACGTGGGGAGCTAGGCGCATGCGTTTCATTAAACGTAATATCGCCCGCGATCAGCAAGGCATGGCGTTCATGGAATTCGCCATAGCCCTTCCCTTCCTGTTCATTCTCTTCATGGGCGGCGTAGAGCTTACGCGCTATATCATCATCGTGCAGAAAGTCGAGAAGGCCGCGTTCACCATGTCGGACGTGGTGGCGCAGTCGCAGAGCATCGGCACCACGCAGCTAAGCCAGCTGGTGGAAGCGGTGGAGCAGCTCATGCTGCCCCTGCCCTTCGGCAGTAACGGCTACGTGATCGTGACCTCGGTTACCAAAACCGGCACCGCCGCGCCCGTCGTCAACTGGCAGTATAAGGGCGGCGGCACATGGACAAAAACCAGTGTCATCGGCGCACCCGGCGCCAACGCCGTCCTGCCGACTGGATTCACCATGAGCGATAAGGAAAACGTCATTATCGCAGAAGTATTTTACAACTACACGCCGATGGTAGCCTCAGGCGTATTGCAGGCTAAGACGATTTATAAAGTCACGCTGTTCCGTCCCCGCCTCGGTGACCTGACCGCGCTGGGAACGTAACATGCAAAAAGGAGGGGGCATATGAGTTACCCGAAACAATGGATGATAAGCGCACGCGCATTGCTGAAAAGCGAACGCGGCGCCGTGCTCCCCATGATCGGCCTTGGGCTTTTCACCATGCTGATCGCCGCGGGCGTCTCGGTCGATATGGGCCGCGCCCAGATCGTGCAGTCGCGACTCTCCAACGCGCTGGATTCGGCGGGTCTCGCCGCAGGCTCCGTCGCCAGCACCTCCGACATCAGCACCGAGGTCAACAAATACTTCTACGTCAATTTCCCCGCCGGTTACATGGGCACGACGATCAACACATTGTCGGTTTCCGGCAGCGCCGGAAATTATGTCATAACCCTAGACGTCACCGGCTCGGTCCCCACCACCTTCATGAAAATCTTCGGTATCAACAGCGTCGCCGTGGCCGCGCACTCGGAAATCACACGCGCCAATAAAGGCATGGAACTCGTGCTGGTGATGGACACCACCGGCTCGATGGACCAGACCGCAGGCGGCGGCGTTACCAAGATCAGCGCTGCCAAAACCGCAGCCACCGACCTCGTGAATATCCTTTACGGCTCGCAAACCTCGATCGACAACCTGTGGATCGGGCTGGTGCCGTTTGCACAGGCGGTAAACATCGGCTCCTCGCGCACCAGCTGGGTCAGCCCCGGTAGCTTCAACTGGGGTACGACGACCTGGAACGGTTGCGTCGATTCACGTCACACCAGTAACCGCGACGTAACAGACGATCCGCCATCCGTGGCGCTCTTCCCCAAATATTATTGGGCATGCCATACTTCATACAATGCTTGGTATGGAACCAATTCCAGCCGCAATAACTGCAATACCGGCTCTGGGCTTCAGTATAAATCAGGACTAGGCACCAGCCTTGGCCCAAACAAATACTGCTCGCAAGTGATCACTCCCATGACATCAAGCAAGAGCACGATCCTGGCCGGCATCAACGCCATGCAAACTGACGGAAACACCCACATCGTTTTAGGGGCATCCTGGGGTTGGCGTATGCTGAGTCCGCGCTGGCGTGGCCTTTGGGGTGGCGAGATGGATACCGACGACCTGCCGCAGGATTACAATACGCCGCTGATGAACAAAGTCGTTGTACTAATGACGGATGGTGACAACACCATCAGCAGCAGCGTACGTGGCGCTTACGGCTACTTAAGCAACGGATATCTCGGCACCACCAACCAGAGCAACGCCGAAACACAGCTAGATACAAGGTTGCAGACCGTATGCACCAGTATGAAAAATAATGGCATCCTAATCTATACCGTAGCGCTCGGCACCGGCATTTCCACAAGCAGCCAGAACATGCTGCGCAACTGCGCCACCAAGCCGGAGTATTTCTTCAACAGCCCGACCACCGCCGACCTGCAGGTCGCTTTCCACATGATCGGCGATGCCCTTGCGAATTTACGCATAAGCAAGTAAAGTCATGGCTCGCGGTTCGTGATTCGCGGATGAATTTTTCATCTTCGTGATACGCGGGCCGCGATTCATGATGCACGGGTACAATGCGTAGATTACCAGTCACCCTCGCCGCCTTCCTGCTTGCGACCTCCGCGCTGGCGCAGACGGCGCTCCCCACGAAAGCCGACAGGCAACCCGAGACGCCCAAAGCGTCGAGCCAGATGACGGGCGCCATGACCATCGGCGGGAATCTCGAAAAACAGGGCAATGCCGCAGGCGCCATCGCCGTCTACAAAGAAATCCTCGCCCACCCCGACGCGCCGCTTGAAGCCTCCGTGAGACTCGCCACCCTCTACCGTAAAACCGGAAAAAACGACGACGCGTTAAGCGTGCTGCGCGCCGCCGTGCAGCGCAACTCCGGGGACGAAAGAATATTAAGCCAGATCGGCTTTGCGCTCATTAAAGCCGGGCAACCGGAAGAAGCGGTCAATCTTTTCGACCAACTGATCGCCATGAACCCCGAGAACGCCACCTATTATAACGGCAAGGCGGTGGCGTTCGACACGGCGGGCAACCACATCGCTGCGCAGGAAATTTACGAGAAGGCCGTGGCGCTTGCGCCGGATTCCGTCCCGATTAAAAACAACCTCGCCATGTCGTATATTTTAAACGACCAGCCCGACCAGGCCATCGCGCTGCTCGCGCCACTGGCAAGCCAGCCGGAAGCCACCCCTACCCTGCGCCAGAATCTTGCGCTCGCCTACGGCCTGAAGGGCGACAGCAAGCAGGCGCTGGCTATCGGCAAGCTCGACATCACGCCCGAACACGCCGAGGAAAACCTGCGCTTCTACGAGCAATACGCCAAGCTGCGCCAGCAGGATAAAAAAGATGAGATGGCCCAGCGTATGCAGGCGGAAATCAGCGACGTGCAGCCCGCGCAGCCGGTGGCGCTCACGCCGATTACGGAAGAACGCGAAGTGCTAAAGAACGCCGTGATGCCCGTAACGGCGAAGAAAGCCCCGGCACTCACGCCTGCCGCCATGCCGAAAACGCCGGAGCCGATGAATGCGGAACCTGTCAAAGCACCTGAGGTTATAGCCCCCGAGCCTGTAAAAACTGAACCGGCGGCAGAACCTGTGCCTGAGGTCAAAGCGCCTGAGCCTGAGCCCGTAAAAGTGGAATCACCCATCGCACCTGAGCCGGAACCGGTCACGGAAACGCCTGCCGCGCCTGCGCAGGAAGCGCAGTTGCCGGAACCCGCCACTGAAGCCGACAAGGTAGAGATTTCCGAACCCATGGAGATTAAGGAAGATTCTGCAGAGCCGCCAGCGGAAGAACCGGCGCCTGCAGAAACAACCGAACCGCAGCCGGAAGCGGATGAATTGCCCGCTTTCCCCTCGCAATCGCGCTGACTACATTTTTGCCATCGTATCGAGCAGCTTCACCACGGCGGGTGAAATAATCACGATAAACAGCGTCGGCAGGATGAATACGATCATAGGTACCGTCATGAGCGCCGGCAGCTTAGCCGCCTTCTGCTCGGCACGCAGCATGCGCTGCTGGCGGAATTCCGCCGCAAGTACGCGCAGCGCCTGCGCGATGGGTGTACCGTATTTTTCCGTCTGGATGAGCACGCTGACCACGCCGCGCACTTCCGGCAACTGGCAGCGTTTTGCCAGATTGGCCAGCGCCACGTTGCGATCGGGCAGGAAGCCGATTTCCATCGATGTCATGGCAAGTTCTTCGGCCATTTCGGGATAAGAAATCATCAGCTCTTTCGACACGCGCTCAAGCGACATGGAAAGGCTTAAGCCCGCTTCGGCGCAGATGGTCATAAGATCGAGCACGTCGGACAGCGAACGCTGGATTTTAAGGTAACGCTTTTTACGCGTGCGGCGCACGTAAATGCCCGGCAGCTTGAGCCCCATATAAGCGCCCATCACCGGCCACATGTAATTGAACGTCTGCCATTTGGGGCTGGCGATGTGAATCGTCTTCATCATGATCAGCCCGATGATGCACAGCGCCACCGGCAACACGAGATTGAAGAAGGTAAGCACGAAAATAGCGTCTTTCGAGCGGAACCCCGCTTCGATAAGCAACGCCTCGGTTTTACCGACCTGCGATTTTTTAAGCAACTGAAAGCGCGTGACGACCGCGCGCATGAAATTGACGCTGGTTTCAGGCTTTTTGCGCCGTCTCGGACCGACTAATTCGCCACGCAGCTCCTTGCGGCGGTCATGAATGGTATTGATGCGCGAAGCGATGCGCTTGCGCTGGCTGAAATGCGAAAGCACCGCCACGGTCACCAACAGCATCGCCGCCCCGATCAGCCCGAAATAGAGCTGCGTCATATCGGTGCCCGTGGAGAGCAGTTGCGCAGGTTTTATCGGTTGACCGGGATACATGCGGCTACCTAAATTTCAAACTTGGTCATACGATTCATCGTCCATAACCCAAGGCTCATCATGCCGGCGGCAACGCCCGCGCAGATATTACCGCGGTAATCGGTAACCAGCACCGACATATAATCCGGGCTGAGAATACCCACCGCCGCGATCACCACGAACGGCAGCGCGCCGATGATGTATGAGGACGCGCGCGCCTCCGATGACATCGCTTTGATCTTCATGCGCATCATGAAACGGTTACGCAGCACTTCCGACAGGTTATTCAGAATTTCCGCGAGATTGCCGCCGGTTTCACGCTGCAACACGATGCAGGTAGTAAAGAAATTGAATTCCGTCATGTCGAGCTTGAGCGCGGTTTCCTGCAGGGCTTTTTCCATCGATACGCCGAGTTTCATGGTATTGGATACGTTGCCGAACAGCGGGCCAACCGGCTCGGCGATTTCCTGCGACACAAGCACCAGCGATTCCGACACAGGAAGCCCCGAACGCAACCCGCGCACGATCAGGTCGATGGCGGCGGGAAAAAGGATGAGGAACGCCTTGGTCTTTTTAGCAATAATAATTCGCAGTATTTTCAGCGGCAACCACGCAGCCAGCACTCCGCCGACGATAAATCCGAGAATGATAGATTTCTTGAGTAATCCGAACACAGCGATGATACCGATCCACGCAAGCAGGCAGCGGAAAACATATTGCTTCGGCGTGATGGTTTTCCCGGCTCTCATAAGCAGGTTCTCGATATATTTGGAATCGGGCAACGGCTTGGTTACCCAGTAGACGATACCTTTGACTTCCTCGGTCTTTCGGCGCAGGCTCATATCCTGCATCGTCTTTGGCGTACCGATCTTGCGCTGCTTGATACGATCGATGCGCTTTATCATGCGGTGGCGACGGCTGTTCCCGAAGCGATTCCACAGGAGCCAAAGGACTACCGCAATAACGGCAATCACAATATATCCAAGCGGTTTCATGGGATCACTGCGCCGACATCATGGCTTCGATCAGCGCCTGATCAAGGCCAAAATACGCCGCCTGCGGCGTGAAATTCGGGCGGATGCCGCTGGAGCGGAACTCACCCACCAGCTTACCGTTTTCGTCTTCGCCCTTGAATTCGAAAGTGAAGAGATCCTGCGTGATGACGACGTCGCCTTCCATACCCACCACTTCGGTCACGTGGGTAATGCGACGAACGCCATCGCGCATACGCTGAATCTGCACGATCAGGTTGACCGCGCTTGCGATCTGCGTGCGCACGGCTTTGCTCGGCAGGTTGATGCCCGCCATACCGATCATGTTTTCAAGACGGGTGAGCGCCTCGCGCGGTGTGTTGGCGTGGAGCGTTCCCAGCGAGCCGTCGTGGCCCGTGTTCATGGCTTGCAGGAGAT
>CAZBUX010000051.1:0-9728 GCA_964495185.1 uncultured Rickettsiales bacterium
GGGGCGGTGCAAAGCTGGCACTGAACCGCCCCGAAGCGGTGCGGAAACGGTTTTTAAGGTAACCGTCACAGAACTGACATATTTCTTTGCTATGATATATAAGGTATAAATACATCCAAACAGCGGTGTAAACATGGCTTCCATGCGTCTGGTCCTGCTTTCGATAAGCACGTTATTGCTGCTCGCGACTACGCAGGCATACGCGCAGAAGGCGGTCGTGCGCTCAGCGATCCATAACCGCATGTTCCACTGTGTTGACGATAGGTACTACGATTCAGCGTCGGGTACTTGCGTTGAGCGGGATACCGAGGCGAAAAACTGCCCAAACGGCTACTGGGTCCATGAGGCCACGCGGCAATGCCAGCCTATGGCGCAGCTTTGCGTTGCTGGCACCGTTTACGATACACGCACCGGGGTCTGCGAGAATATCGCCGACCATACGCGCATGAGTAATATCGAGGGTTGCCCCGTCGGCTATGTATATGTCGGTTCCGAAGGGGTTTGCAGATTGCGTTCTGCCATTAATCGCCTGCCGTATGAGCTTCCTGTGGTGACGCCGGGACCTAGGCCGAAGGAACATAGCAAGCCTGTTCCGTTGGCGAGTGTCATCAATCCCGCTTCGATGCCGGTACACAACGTGCCGATGGACGGTTATCAAGTTCGTCACTCGTTGCCGCCCACGCCATGGAATCCCAACCAGCAATTTGTCAATCCCGCGCAGCCTACCAGTACGTTGACCGGGAATGACGCCAACAACCTGCGCGGCACGCTGGTTCACGGCAACGGCCTTCAACTCAATGACGAAGGCGGGCCTACCAATGTTACGCCAAGCCATAACGTCCCGATGCCGGGCTACCTGTACGGAAGATAATGATGATGAAAGCGCCTGCAAAAATTTTCTGGATGACCGCCCCGCTCATGTGCATCGCGCTCGGCGCGACTGCGCAGACCCGCATGGACATGCTGCCGCACGGGGAATATGTCGTGCCGGAAGACCAGCAATACAGGGGTGGAGCCTATTCACCTCCCACGCCGCCGCGTGGCCTCAACATCACGCGCCAGCAATTCGAAACCAGGCGGCAGGCATATATCGACAGCAATAAAAACACCACGCCGCTCGATCCCAACGTGACCATGAACGCCGATCTTTCCATCAGCACTTCCTATGTGCAGCGCCTTAACCAGGTATATCAGGAAAGCGCATCGGCACGCGGTGCAGGCTTCATCGACCGTAACAATTACAAATCAGGCGTTCCCTACGACCAGAATTCTTACGATTTCGCAGGCAATACCACCAGCGAGGACGCGATTAAAGCCCGCATGCGTGCGATATCGCCGCCGCAATCCGGGCCCATGCCGCCCGTTGTCACTACGCCGCCCGTAAACCCGCCTACAACTCCGCCCGCTTCAAGCGGAAGCTGAAGAACGCCAGCATGAGGATAATTTATGCATAACCCACGCTATTTCAAAACCACGGTTTCCGTTGCCATGCTGATGGCTGCCTTGGTAGCGCACGGCGGCTTTGCCCAAACCGCTCCTGTTATGGTCGATGGGAAAGTCGAGCAGCGGACGCTTCCTATGACCTCGCCCTTCACTCCGGGCGCTGCGTATTTTGACCGGAAGCTCAGGGAAGACATCCCGCAACCGAGCGCCTATGCCATACACGGCGGCAGGCGCCCGACGATTGCTACTGGCGTTAACGAGGAATACGACAGGCGCTACGACGGTATCATCGGTGATGGCTCGGAGGTAACGGGGGCCGGTGTGGGAACTTCGTCCGATCCCGCGCTGGACATGGCCATAAAAAATCAGAACGACCCGAACCTGATTCCCGAAGACCACTCCATCGGGTATATCATGACGCGTACCTATGCGCCCGAGCCGCCCGATCCTGCTCCTGAAGTGGAGCCGCCGGTTGAGCCTCCTCCCATTGTGGGGGTGCCGCCTGTTGAGCCCCCCGTGCCGGTTGAACCTCCTCCTGTCGTAGGTGCGCCGCCTGCTGAACCTCCTATACCGGAGGAGCCTCCTCCCGTTGTAGGCGCGCCGCCTGCTGAACCTCCGATCGTTGTGTTTCCTCCCGTTGTGGGCGAACCGCCTGCTGAACCTCCCGTGCCGGTTGTGACTACTCCCGTTGTGGCTGAACCGCCGACTCAGCCTCCGCCGCCGATTGTGATTCCGCCCGTGGTAGTCGTCCCGCCTCCACCAACAGCGTCTTCCGGTAGCTGATGCTGCTCGTATAAATAAAAAAGGCCGGTGGAAACACCGGCCTTCTTATTTGTCGGGATAAATTACTTTCAGCTGACTTTTTCTTCCGCTGCCGTGATGCCGAGCATCTTGAGCTTGCGGTGCAATGCTGAACGCTCCATGCCAACGAAAGACGAGGTTTTGGAGATGTTACCGCCGAAGCGCTCGATCTGCGCCGCGAGGTATTGCTTCTCGAATAATTCGCGTGCGTCGCGCAGCGCCATCGACATGATATCGGCGTTGGTTTCCGGGCGTGCCAGCACCGGGTTGGACCCCAGGATTTCCGGCGGAAGGCTGGCGGCGGGAATAGCGTCTTTCGTGCCTGCCGTCATGATCAGCAGCCACTCCATCATATTGCGCAGCTGGCGCACGTTGCCGGGCCACTGGTAAGCCTGCAGCATCACCACGGCTTCGTCGGAAAGATCGCGCGGCATGAGGCCGGCGGTTTCGGCGGCGCGCTTCAGGAAATGGCGGCAAAGCTCGGGAATATCCTCGCGGCGTTCCTTCAGCGAAGGCATGCGCACGGGCACCACGTTTAAGCGATAGTATAATTCCTCGCGGAATCGCCCGGCGGCGATTTCGGATTCAAGGTCGCGGTTGGAAGCGGCGATGACGCGCACGTCCACCTCGACGCGGCGGTTGCCGCGCACGCGGGTAAAGCTTTGCTCCTGCAATGCGCGCAGCACCTTGCCCTGCGTTTCCAGAGGCATGTCGGCGACTTCGTCGATGAACAGCGTGCCGTTGTGCGCGCGCTCGAAAAGCCCGAGCTTTTCCGCGCCGCCTGTTGGGTTGCTGTCCTCGATGCCGAAGAGCTCCGCCTCGACGCGATCAGGGGTTAAGCCCGCGGCGTTCATGATGACGAAATTACCGTTCGCGCGCGATGATTTGGAATGTATGAGGCGAGCGAGCATTTCCTTGCCTGTACCCGGCGCACCGGTGATCAGTACGCGGCTTGCGGTGTTGGCGACCTTATCGAGCGTCTGGCGGATTTGCTGTACGGCATGCGACGCGCCGTTTAACTGCATCTCCGGTTTGCCGCGCGTTTTTAATTCCAGGTTTTCGTTACGCAGCCGCGCATTTTCCAGCGCGCGCGCGACGACCAGGAGCAGACGGTCTTCCTTGAACGGTTTTTCGATAAAATCGTAGGCGCCCATCTTAATGGCGGCCACCGCCGTTTCGATATTGCCGTGCCCGCTGATCATCACCACCGGCATGTGCGGGTATTTTTTCTTCACCATTTCGAGGATACCCAGCCCGTCGAGCTCGCTGCCCTGCAGCCAGATATCGAGGATCAGAATCGACGGCACACGCTCGGCGATCGCCTGAAACGCCGTGTCGCTATTCTGCGCCGTGCGCGAGGAATATTTGGCATCCTTGAGGATGTCGGAGATCAGGTCGCGGATGTCTGCTTCGTCGTCAACGATCAGAATATCTGTGGTCATAAGGCAGTGGCCAGTGGTAAGTGGTTGGTTGCAGTAGATAGTGGCTAGTTATAAATTATCGTTCCTGTCCGCTTCGTTTCTTTTTTGCTTCCTGTATGCCTAGATCATAAGAAGTTTGTACAGTTGCTATCGCTTCTGCGATTCCCCAGTTTTTAAACTGTTGCGATGAAATATTTAAGGATTCTGCCGTTGCCTTGGTATCATCGGTCATAACTCCAATCAGCGCAGTATTCAGCGCTAATTGCATGGAGTTATTGTAATCAAGAATATCCGGCGCTTTGGAACCACCTTTGCCGGAGGCAAAGGTATACGCATGTTTTGCGTAGGACTTTATGAATGCGTCCTTATCAAACTCCGGCATAATTCCATCCGTTCTTATTAATAATTTGCGGCATTTATATCACACTGTTGCAAAAAAGAAAGAAGAACTCTCGCCCCGCCAGTGGGAATATTTTCGAGGGTTATCTTACCCTTATGTTCCTCGATGATTTTTTTGACGATGGACAGGCCAAGCCCGGTGCCCTTGCTACGCGTGGTGACGTAAGGCTCTAAAACCTTGTGTATATCGCCCGCCGGAAAGCCGATGCCATTGTCTTCAATGGCGAGTAAAATGTTATCATTTTCAACCGAAAGGTTAAGGGCGATCGTGCCTTTCCCGGGGGCGTCCGGAAGGGCCATGCGGGCTTCGATGGATTCGCCCGCGTTTTTTAGCAGGTTGATCAACACCTGGCTGATCTGGCGTTCATCGCAGGTCATCATGACTTCCTCGTCGGGAAGTCGCAGCTGGTATTCCACGCCGGGATTGCTTACCTGCGCGGAGAACACGGCTTTCCTGATCAACCCGCACATATCTTCCCTTGCGAATACCGGCGTGGGCATGCGTGCGAAAGAAACGAATTCCTCGACCATTTTGCCGATATCGCCTGCGTGCTTGGCGATAGTATCGGTGTATTTGACGAAGGTGTCCTGATCCTCGGTAATGTATTTGAGGTATTTGCGTTTGAGGCGCTCGGTGGCGAGCTGGATGGGCGTCAGGGGATTTTTGATTTCATGCGCCACGCGCCGTGCCACGTCGGCCCATGCTGCACTGCGCTGCGCGGCGACCAGCTGGGTGATATCGTCGAAGGTGACGATGAAGCCCTCGATTTCGTCGCCGAGTTTTTCTACAGTGATGCGCACGTGCAGCGTCACGGATTTATTGTTTTTGTCGATGGTGATATTGCCCTGCGCCACGTCGTTTGGCAGGTGCTCGGCGGCGGAAAGCAATTCCTGTATGCCGGGTAGGATTTCCGAGATCGACGCGTTTTGCGTAATGTCCTGCTCGACGGCATTTAAGATCGAAGCCGATGAACGGTTGGACAAGGTAATTTTTTTGTCGCGGTCAAGCGCGATAACCCCTGCCGATACGCCGGAAAACACGGCTTCAGAGAAGCGGCGGCGCTCGTCGAGGCGGCGGTTGGCTTCGATCAGCTCGTTGCGCTGTGCCTGCAACTGTTCGGTCATGCGGTTGAATACGCGGCCGAGCGTACCGATTTCGTCCTGGTTGGAAGGGTTCTCGATGCGTGCGCTGTAGTCGCCCGCGCGGACGCGCTCGGCGGCGCTGACCAGACGGGAAATGGGATTTGTGAGCCGTGCGGCAAAGACCATGCCGTAGCCGACGGAAGAAAGCAGGAGCAGCAACGCCAATGTTACGAATACGATGGAAAAAGTAAGCTGCAACCGGTCGAGCTGCGCTTTGAGCGTGTTGTATTCGTTTACTGCCCCCTGCGCGCTATGCATGTGTGACACGACTTTGCTGTCGATGAGGCGGCCCACCAGCAAATAGCCGTCTTCCAGCGAATCGATTTTTATCAGCGCCCGCACTTTGTCTTCGTCGGTGGTCATGATCACGACTTCGCCGCTTGCCGCACGCTCGAGTATGTCCTGCGGTATGCGCTCAAACGAAAGCGCAAAGGATAGTCGCCCCTTGGCAAGAATGCGGTTGCGCTGGAAAACGATGGATTCGGTGAGCAGCCGCAGCGCCGACTGCGTGGCGACGATGCGGTTGAATTCAGGCGGGTTGGTGCGCGCCAGTTCGATGACGGGAGAGAGGTCGCCCACCATGGCGATGGCGTCGCCGCGGATATTTTCCTTGTGCTCGGCGAGATAGACCTCGGCCACCGCCAGCGATTCGTTGACAGCGGTCTGCACGCGGTCGTTGAACCATGTCTGGATGCCGAGGTTAAAGAACAATGCAGAGAAGATAGAAACGATAAGCGTCGGCGCGATTGTCACCAGCGTGAACATGGCGAGGATGCGGCCCTGAAGCTTCGATCCTGCCGATTGCGTCTTGAACGCCGACCACAGGCCGAATACGCGCGTGGCGATCAGCCCGATCAGCGCCAGCAGCAAGACCATGTTGACCATAAGCAACGTCCACACACGGTTCGGCTTTATGCCAAGCGGCGCGGTGCTGCTGGAAATGCTGGCATAGGTGGCGATCGCAGAAATAATGGCGAAGAGGATCAGCACCGGAAGGGTATTGCGCCTGAGCCATGCCCAGCGTGAAAGAAGCATTGTCTGGCTCATGCGTCGCCGCTTTCGTCTTTAGGATCGAGATCGATGCCCAGTTCGCTGATTTTTTTGCGCAGCGTGTTGCGGTTGATGCCGAGCACATAAGCGGCTTTAACCTGATTGCCACCGGTGGCTGCCAGCGTCATTTCGATAAGCGGCTTTTCAAGTAATGGAAGGATGCGGTCGTAAAGTCCCGACGGCGGCAGGCGTCCGCCGGTATGCGCGGCGAAATATTGTTTCAGGTGCGCACCTATATCTTTTTCCAGCGTCGAGGGCTGTGGTTGCTGGCCTGACGGCTGGTTGGAAGCGAGTTCGGTGAGGAAAGCCTCCTTGCCGATGATGCTTTCGGGGTAGAGGGCGCTCAGGCGGTACATCATGTTTTCCAGCTCGCGCACGTTGCCGGGCCAGTCGTATTCGCCCATGGCGGCAAGGATGTCGGCATCGAGGCTTTTGGCGGTGAGCCCGCGCTCGGCGGCCTTTTTCAGGAAATACGCGGCCAGCGGGGCGATATCTTCCTTGCGTTCGCGCAGCGCGGGGATGCGGATGGGGACGACGTTCAGGCGGTAATAGAGATCCTCGCGGAAATCGCCTTGTTTTACGAGCTGGGCGAGGTCGCGGTGCGTGGCACAGACGATGCGTACTTCGGCTTTCACCATGCGCGTGCCGCCCACCGTGGTGAATTCTCCCTGCTGTAATACGCGCAGGAGCTTGGTCTGCGCGTCCATCGGCATGTCGCCGATTTCGTCAAGGAATAAGGTGCCGCCCTGCGCCTGCTCGAACTTACCCGTCTTACGGGTGAGCGCGCCGGTGAAGGCGCCTTTTTCGTAGCCGAAAAGCTCGGACTCTACCAGCTCGCGCGGGATCGCGGCCATGTTGATCGCCACGAAGGGGGCGGCTTTGCGTTTGCCGAGCAAATGCAGCGCGCGGGCGACCAACTCCTTGCCGGTGCCGGATTCACCGATGACGGTGACGGTTAAATCGTTGTTCACGAGGCGGGCGAGCGTGCGGTAGATTTCCTGCATGGCGCGCGACGTGCCGATGAAATGCTCGGCTTCGCCTTCTGGGTTTTCTAAAATTGCCGGGCTGCCGGTTCTGACCAGCGATTTTTCGACATGTTCAAGTAGCACATTAAGGTCGAAGGGCTTGGCGACGAATTCATACGCGCCGACCTGATTGGCGGCCACCGCCGTGGAAAGCGTGTTCTGCGCGCTGATGACGATCACCGGCAGGCCGGGGCGGAGCTTGTGGATGTCGGGCAGTAGCGTCAGGCCGTTCGTGTGCGCTTCGCCCACCGGCATGCGCACGTCCGTGACGACGACGTCGCCCCTGCCCTGCCGCACCCATTCCAGAAGCGTGTCGCCGTGATGCGTCGTCATCGGCTCCCACCCGCGCCGCCGCATGGCATGCGAGAGCACCGTGCAGATGGCCTGATCGTCGTCGGCGATGAGGATGGTGGCGGTCATGGGCTATCCTGTGGGCAGCATCACATTGAACTTCGCGCCCGGGGTGTATTCTGCGTCCAGTTCGACGCCTGCGTCAAGGTCGGATGCGATTTTGGCGACGATGGCAAGCCCAAGGCCGCGCCCTTCGCCTTTGGAGGTGTGGAATGGCTCGAAGAGCTTGCCCTGCATGGATTCCGCGATGCCGGGGCCATTATCGGCGATGCTGACGATGATGGGGAGCGAGCGCTCGGCTTTGGTTTTCGGGTCGCGGATGCGGTAACCGCTACGATAGGCGGTGGCAAGGGTGATGACCGCGCCCGCCCTGTTGCCGGTGGCTTCAGCGGCGTTTTTTACGAGGTTGAGCAGCAATTGCACCAGCAGGTCGCGGCTGCTGAGCACGGGCGGCAGCGATGGGTCGTAGTTTTCCCTGAATGTTATGTCTTTCGCGAAGCCGGAGCGGGCGATAGCGATGACGTATTGCAACACTTCGTGAATGTTTACCGGCTGCATGGCGATGGGTGGGCGGTCGGAGAATACGTCGATCTGGGCGAGCAGGTCGCGGATGCGGTCGGACTCGTTGTAAATGAGTTCGGCGAGCGGCTGGTGGTCAGGGCTGACTTCCTCTTTGAGGATTTGCGCCGCGCCGCGTATGCCTGAGAGCGGGTTTTTGACTTCGTGCGCAAGCATGGCAGCCATGACGCCGGCCACGCGTGTGGCTTCTTTCTTCCATTCGCCACCCGCGAGGCGCTGCACGCCTTCGTGATTTTCGATGGTGATGAGGACTTCGCCGGTGACGCCTTCACGCAGCACGGGCCGGAGGTGGAGGTTGATGTTGGCGGGGCCTCCCATGATAGGCAGGGGGGTTGCGTACAGGCTGATGTCTTCCGAGGAGGCGAATACGCGTTCGATGAGCCCGGTTTCAAGGCCGGGGATAATGGCGGCAAGCGGTTTGCCGTGTCCCTGCGCTGCGCTTACCTGTAGTAAAATTTCAGCGGCTAGGTTCATGAAGGTGACGCGCAAGCCCCGGTCCACGGCGACCAGCGCCGAGGGGAGAGCGTTGAGGTAGGCGGTATCCATCAGGCCGCCAGCGGGATTTCCTGCGCGGCGGCGGGATTGGCAAGGATTCCGTCGTAGAAATTGCGGATTTCCTGTTTCACCGCTTCCGGATCGGTGAGTGTGTTCACGCGTTGGCGGAAGGAGGAGGAATCAAACAGCCCCGACGAGTACCAGCCGATATGCTTGCGCGCGACCATGACGCCGTTTTCAGTACCATAATGCGAAAGCATGTCTTCGTAATGCTCAATAACGATATCGCGCTGCTGTCCAAGCGATGGCTCTGTGCCTGGGATGCCGGTTTTCATGTAATGGGCGACCTGTGCCGGGAACCACGGGCGGCCATAGGCGCCTCGGCCGATCATTACGCCGTTTGCGCCCGAATCTGCGAGCGCTTTATCGACGTCGGCAAAAGTGTTGATGTCGCCGTTGACGATGACGGGGATTTTCACCGCATCTTTCACCTGCCGCACGAACGACCAGTCGGCGTGGCCGCGATACATCTGGCAGCGGGTGCGGCCATGCACGGTGATAAGCTTGATACCGCAATCTTCGGCGATTCTGGCGATTCTGGGGGCGTTGCGGTTGCTGTCGTCCCAGCCGGTGCGCATCTTAAGCGTGACGGGGATGCTGACCGCTTTGGCGGTGGCTTCGAGAATTCTCGCGGCGAGCGGTTCATCGCGCAGTAGCGCCGAACCGGCATAGCTGCCTACGACTTTTTTTACCGGGCAGCCGAAGTTGATATCGATGATGTGCGCGCCGCGGTCTTCGTTAAGCTTGGCCGCTTCAGCCATGATATCGGGATCGCAGCCTGCGAGCTGAATGGCGAAAGGCGCTTCTTCCGGCAGGAAATTCGACATGCGCCGGAAATTCTGGTTGTCGATGATCGCCGCACGCGAGGCGATCATTTCCGATACGACCATGCTGCGCCCGAAGCGCTTCACCAGTTTGCGGAAAGGCAGGTCGGACACGCCCGTCATCGGCGCGAGCCAGA
>CAZBUX010000052.1:0-9503 GCA_964495185.1 uncultured Rickettsiales bacterium
GTCGGCTTCCATGCGCGCCAGCGTCGAATTCATTCCCTGCGTGATTTTGTAACGCACTGGCAGGGCTTTGGGCGAAATCTTGCGGTAACTGCTAAGATACAGGGAAACCGGCGCGTCGGGCAGGGCAGGGGGCGGCAGGGTTTCGATCAGGCAGGTGGGCGTGGTCGCACCGGGCAAATAGCCTTTGCCGCCCGCGCCGCGCGTGATCTGTATCCTGAGCAATCCGTCGGTAAGTTTATTTTTATGGAGCAATGCCTTGCATTGCTCCTTCAGCGTTTCTACGGGGTAGGGAATGCGGATCGCGGAAAGCCCAGCCGTAAGCCTGCCCATATGCCAATCGAACCGGTAGGGGACGCCGCCTGCCACCCCGATAGTCTCAAACAGCCCGTCGCCGAAGCGGAAGCCCCGGTCATGCACCGAAACCCGCGCGTTTTCCGCTTGCACCGTTTCGCCGTTCAGTATGATATGCGTCATAAAGCGAATTAACCGTCTTTCGGGCGATTTCACAATGGTAATCTTGGGGCTGGGCAGCAATCTGGGCGACCGGGCGCGGTATCTGGACGAAGCGCTGGCGCGGCTTGGCAATATCATGGACGACATGCGCGTGTCGCGCATCTACGAAACCCGCGCCCTGCTTCCCGCTGGTGCGCCGCCGGGCTGGGACATTAACTACCTGAACCTTGCTGTGCGCGGTGAAACCGCGCTGGCCGTCACCCACCTGCTCGCGGCGGTAAAAAACATTGAGCGCGACATGGGCCGCGTGGCCACCGGCCACTGGAGCCCGCGCATCATCGATATCGACGTCCTTGCCGTAAACGAAGAAATCACCGACCTGCCCGATATAAAAATCCCCCACCGCGAGCTGCTCAACCGTGATTTCGCACTGCTGCCTTTCGCCGAGCTTGCGCCGGACTGGCGCTGGCCGCTTGCGGGCGAATACCAGCATAAAACCTCCGCTGAAATCGCCGCCGCGCGCGGCTATCGCTGCGGCGCCACCCTTACCGAAACGGGAATTGCGTTTTATGAAGCTGCCTGAACTCGTCGGCATCGTTAACGTCACCCCCGATTCGTTCTCCGACGGCGGTCAGGCGCTGGACGTCGCCTCCGCTCACCGCCGTATCGAGCAGCTTGCGGCGGACGGCGCCAGCGTCATCGATATCGGCGCCGAATCCACCCGCCCCGGCGCCACGCCGCTTACGTGGCGGGAGGAATGGGAGCGCCTCGGCCCGGTATTAAATAGCCTTACCAAACCCAAAAATGTGGCCATCAGCATCGACACACGCCACGCCGAAACCGCCAAGCGCGCGCTCGATCTGGGAGTGGACTGGATCAACGACGTAAGCGGTTTCGCCGCCGACGTCATGATCGAGGTGGTGAAACCCTACGATTGCAAACTGGTGATGATGCACTCCATCACCGTGCCGCCCGATAAGGAAAACGTGCTGCCCGACTGGATGGACGTGCCGCTTTTTCTTGTCAACTGGGCCATGTCGCGCCGCGCTATACTTGAGACGTCCGGTATCGCGCCGGCCCGCGTTATCTTCGATCCCGGTCTCGGCTTCGGCAAAACCGCCGACCAGAACTGGGAAATCCTGCGCGGTATATTGCGCATAAAATCCCTCGATATCGCAGTGCTCATCGGCCATTCGCGCAAATCTTTCCTCGGGGATCCTGCCACGCGCGATGCCGAGACACTCCGGGTTTCCAAATTCCTTCTGGATACCGGGGTGGAGTATCTTCGCGTGCATGACGTCGCGGCGCATAAGCGCCTGCTGGATGAAGCCCGTGTCTGAAATCGTCGAGCGTTTCTTAAACCAGCTTCACCACCCCGCGCTTGCGGGCATCGATCTTTCGCTGTCGCGCATGCATCGTTTCCTCGGGCTGCTCGGTATGCCGCAGAAACGCATGCCGCCGGTCATCCACGTCGCGGGCACCAACGGCAAAGGCTCGCTGCTTGCGTATATCACTGCGATTTTCGAAGCTTCCGGCCACCGCGTGCATCGCTACATCTCGCCGCATCTCGTGCGTTTCCACGAGCGCATTATGATCGCCGGAAAAACCATCAGCGATAAAGACCTCGAAAACGTCCTGAAACACGCCGCCTCAGTGATGCCCATGCAGCAGGCTACTTTCTTCGAAGCCACCACCGCCGCTGCTTTCCTCGCTTTCGCCGAACACAAAGCCGACATCGTGCTTCTGGAAACCGGCCTTGGCGGCAGGTTAGATGCCACCAACGTCATCGACAAGCCGCTCCTCACCGCCATCACCCCGATCTCCATGGACCACCAGCAATATCTCGGCAACACCATCGAAGCCATCGCGCGCGAGAAAGCGGGCATCATGAAACCCGGCGTCGTTTGCGTCACCGGCAGGCAGACCGATATCGTCGCCCGTGAACTCGAAAAACACGCCGCCGCTGCGAACGCCCCGCTCTCACGCCTCGGTGCCGAATGGAACTGGCGCATGGAAAACGGCGAAGCCATCTACGAATCGCCCACACGCCGCATCGCTTTCAAGCCCGCCCTCGTCGGCGCGTTCCAGTACGACAACGCCGCCACCGCCATCGCCTGCGTCGACCAACTTACCGGATTTACCATCACCGACGAGCATATCGCTGAGGGCATCGCCCGCGCCGCTTGGCCCGCCCGGCTGCAACATCTCACGCAGGGGCGCTATCCGAAACTCCTTCCTCCCGGCATCGAGCTCTGGCTCGACGGCGGCCACAACCCGCAGGGCGGCGAGATGCTCGCGCAGTGGCTGGCGACACAGCAGGGCAAGGAAATCCATCTCATCTGCGGCATGATGCAGCGCAAGGATTCCCCTGAATACTTAGCCCATCTGAAGCCCCATGCCACCGCCCTCCACGCCATCCAGATTCCTCGTGAGCCGCAGAGTCAGTCGGCTGAATCGGTGCGCGCCGCCGCCGACCGCGCCGGGATTCCCGCTTCCGTCAGTCCGAATGTGGAAAATGCGTTGCAAACCGTCGCCGCCCGTGCCAAAACTCCGGCAATCATATGGATCTGCGGCTCGCTTTACCTCGTGGGTAAAGTGCTGGCCGAAAACGGCGCGGAGGCCACATGACGGCACAGGACATCATCGACGGCGCGTGGGAATCCCGCCACCAGATCAGCCCCGCCACCAAAGGCGACATCCGCGGCGCGGTCACCGAAACGCTTGATCGCCTCGATGCCGGCGAGCTGCGTGTCGCCGAGAAAAAAGACGGCGAATGGATCGTCCACCAATGGGTAAAAAAAGCCGTATTGCTGTCGTTCCGCTTAAACGACATGCAGCTTTTCCGCAACGGCCCCTCGCAGGAAAAGCTCGTCTACCAGAGCACCTACTGGTTCGACAAAGTCCATTCCAAATTCGAAGGCTGGACTAAGGCCGATTTCCAGAACGCGGCATTTCGCGCCGTCCCCGGCTGCTTCGTGCGCCGCTCGGCCTATATCGGGCGCGACGTCGTCCTCATGCCGAGCTTCGTCAATGTCGGCGCCCATATCGGCGAAGGCACCATGATCGATACCTGGTCGACGGTGGGAAGCTGCGCGCAGATCGGCAAGCACTGCCACATTTCCGGCGGCGTGGGCATCGGCGGCGTGCTTGAGCCGCTACAGGCCGGGCCGGTCATCATCGAGGATAACTGCTTCATCGGTGCGCGCAGCGAAGTGGCCGAAGGCGTGGTCATCGAGGAAGGCGCGGTGATTTCCATGGGCGTCTATCTCGGCGCCTCCACCAAGATCGTCGAGCGCGACACCGGCAAAATCATGTATGGCCGCGTGCCCGCCTATTCCGTCGTCGTCCCCGGCAGTCTGCCGGGCAAAACCCCCGACGCGCCGTCGCTCTACTGCGCCGTCATCGTCAAGCGCGTCGACGAAAAAACCCGCTCCAAAACCGGCGTCAACGAACTACTGCGCGGTTTCTGATTTTAAGCCCCTTCCGGGCCGATTCGTCCCATCCTAAAATACGATGTCATCCTGAGCGCCGCGAAGGATCTTTCTTCGTGCGGCAGGACCCTTCGCGGCGCTCAGGATGACAATTGAGAAATAACAAAGGATTGGCGCTAAAAATGCAATGTTATGCAAAGAAATGCAAAGAAAACCCGGTTTTTCCACAGGAATTTGCGGGCGAAAAAACACTAACCGGTTGATGCAAAACCCCTATGCGATAAAATGAAGCGGTTCCGTCCTGGTGCCACCGAGTCCCGAACGGGGTTTTCCTGTTCACTACCGGCTGCAAACGGGCTTCAAACGGTCGGCTTGCCGACGAACATCGTCTCCAGCGGCGCTTCCGCCTCGAAGCGGTGAATGCGTTCCACCTGCGCCAGCTCCGGCCCCTGCATGCAGAGCTTGAGCATAGCTTCGACCGCGTCGGCCTCGCCGTGAAAAACGGCTTCCACTGCGCCGTAGTTTAAGTTGCGCACCCATCCTTTCAGCCGGTGCTGGCTGGCCATGCGGATCGTCCAGCTGCGATAGCCCACGCCCTGCACCCGCCCGTGGATGGTGACGCGCACGGTTTTCACTGGACAAGTTCCTTAAGCGCCGTCGGCAGCAGGTTCGGTAAATCCTCGGCGATGAGCCCCGGCCCGAAATGCAGCGCGGCGCGGCTATGCAGCCATACCCCTGCGCACGCTGCCTCGAATGCCGGCATGCCCTGCGCCAGCAAGCCGGTGATAATGCCTGCCAGCACATCGCCGCTGCCTGCGGTCGCCAGCCATAGCGGCGCTCCGATATTAATGGCGATGCGGCCGTCGGGCGAGGCGATCACCGTGTCGTTGCCCTTGAGTACGATGGTGGCCTTGCTTATCGACGCTGCGTTCAGCGCGCGCACGGGTTTGCTGCCTTTGCAACGGAAAACCCGCGCGAACTCACCTTCGTGCGGGGTCATGATCACCGGCCCCTGCACAAGCGAAAACAACGCCTTCGGATTGTTCCTGAACACCGTCAGCGCGTCGGCGTCCAGCACGCAGGGCAGGCCGCGTTTAACGATCATGGTGGTTTGCGCGCGCGTTTCTGCGTTTATGCCGCAACCCGGGCCGATCAATACGCCGGTGATGCGTTCGTCGCCAAGCAGCTTTGCCAGGGCGCGCGCATTCTTGAACGGCGCGGTCATCACGGCGGTGAGCGCGGCGGCGTATACCGGCAGCGCTTCGTCCGGGCAGGCGACGCTTGCCAGTCCTGCCCCTGCGCGCAGGGCGGAAACGGCGGCGAGTTTTGCCGCGCCTGCGCTGCTGCTGCCGCCACCGACCACGACCGCGTGGCCGCGTGAGTATTTATGCGAGCTGGCGTTCAGGCCGGGGAAACACCGCTGCCAGGCGGCTGGCAGGTTAAGCATATGCCGCGGGGCGATGCTGCGTCCGTCGATGCCGATATCGGCGGTGTGCAGCGTACCGGTGCAGGCTTTGCCGGGAAGCAATACCTGTCCGGGCTTGGGACGCACGAAGGTAACGGTGTGGGTTGCGCGTATCGCCGTCCCCATGATGCTGCCGTCGTCGGCGTTGACGCCGCTGGCGATGTCTACCGCCACGACCGGCGCGCCGTATGCGTTGATGGCGTCGATGGCGTTTTTGGCCGCATCCTCTACCGGGCGCGTGAGCCCCGTGCCGAAGATGGCGTCTACGACCAGCGCCTTGTCCCGCAGCAAGCCCGGATGAAAATCGTCGATCATGGCTGTTTCCACCGGCCAGCCGTGCTGGGCAAGCAGCTCGGCCACGATCCGTCCGTCGCCGCCGTTATTGCCTTTGCCGCAGACGACCAGGCAGGGGCAGGGGGCATAGTTCTGCATGATGACCGACGTCACCGCCTGCGCCGCTTTTTCCATCAGCGTTTCGGCGGGCGTACCATCGGCGATGGCCGCTTTGTCGGCGGCGCGGGATTCTTCGGCGGTAAGTAGCGCGGCAGGGTGCAGCATGTCAGGCTCCGATGGTTTTTTGCAATTTTCCGACCAGGGCTTCGGACGCGGCTTCGATGAGGTCGAGCACATACTCGAAATCCTGATGCCCGCCGTAATACGGGTCAGGTACCTCTTTCTCGCGGGTGGCTCCCGCGTAATCGAGGAAAAGTGCCACTTCGGCAGCCGCACCTTCCGGCGCCATACGCCTGAGCGACTGCACATGCCCGTGATCGAGCCCGAGCACGAGGTTGAATTCCGAAAAATCGCCCTGATTGACCTTTCGGGCGCGCAGATCCCCGATCATCACCCCGCGCGCGCTTGCCGCCTTTACCGAGCGCGTATCCGGCGCTTCGCCCACATGGTAGGCATGCGTTCCTGCCGAATCCACGTGAACCTTTCCCTCGAGTCCCGACACGGCCAGCCGGTGCCTGAGCACCCCTTCGGCAGTAGGGGAACGGCAGATGTTTCCGGTGCAGACAAAAAGGATTTTATACATTATGCTATCCACTCAATTGCCCGGATAATAGAGGGAATATGCTCGCAGTTCAATCGTCCAGAATATCTGCCGTGCAAACGGAAGCGCTCTATGAAAAAACCATCGTGTCGCCCATCGGGGAACTGAAACTCATCGCTTCTTCCCGCGGCCTTGTCGCGCTGCAATTTCACGGCGGCGCAGGCAGCAAAAACGATTTCGCCGGCGAGGAAATCATTGCCGGTGACCACTATCCTTCGCTGCTTGCCGCCGAGCGTCAGCTCGCCGAGTATTTCGCGGGCAAGCGCAAAAAGTTCGACCTGCCGCTCGCCCCGCGCGGTACGGTGTTCCAGCTTAAGGCATGGCGCGAGCTTTCGAAAATCCCCTACGGCGAAACCATCTCCTACGGCGAGCAGGCCCGCCGCATGGGCGACGCCAACAAAGCCCGCCCGGCGGGAGCTGCCAATGGCCGCAATCCCATCGCCGTCATCGTGCCCTGCCACCGCGTCATCGGCGCCACGGGCGCCATGACCGGTTTCGGCGGCGGCATCCGCACCAAGGAATGGTTACTTAAACACGAACAGGATAACGCATGATGAACTGGTTACGGAAAAACCCCGCCCTTTTAATCGGCATCGGTATGCCGCTATTGCTTGTGGTGGTATTCGTATTGGCGGCGTGGTTTACGAAAGTTTCGGTCGAGCCGCCAAAATACGACGCGGTTTTCCTCACCGGCTACTATGAAGGCTCGCAGAATGCGCTTGGGTTCAACGTGTCGGATGGCCGCGCCCGGTTTTTCGCGCGCGGGTCGTACGTAAACCAGCAGGTCAAGGCGTTCCGCTACTCCCCGGCGACCGACAGGACCGTCGAAATCCGCATCAACATCCCCGAGGAGATACGTTACCGCTATGACCCGAATGGCAATTCTCGCACAGCGGAAGATAAAACGAAAATCACTCCCATATCCGTGCCGGAGATCGAAGCGCTGAAGCTCGACACTTCCATCGTTGCGCCGGACGGCTACACGTTCAACACCAGCGCCTCGCGTAATTCGCGCGGGCTGGTCAGCGAAATCTTCCGTTCCCGGCGCTACGACCGCATGGCTTCGCTCACCAAAGACGGTAACCGCGTCACCATCGCAAGCCCAGGCGACGAAAATCATTACTACTACAACGTCACCTTCCTCGGCTGGGTAGTTCCGTGACCGGCAAACAGGCCGCGCTGCAATCCATCGTGGCGCTCATGCGCGAGCACGGGCTTGCGCTTGCCGATGTTGCGCAGGCGCTCAGTCCCGTTGAAAAAAGGGAACAGCGCAATTTCGCCGACGGCGCGCGCCGCGTGTTCGCATGGCTCGGCGGTATGCTCATCTTCGCGGGCGTGAGCGTCTATATCTCCATGTTCTGGCACGATATGACCAGCGCCATGCGCATCACCGCCACGCTTGGCGTCGGCTTCACTATCTATGCCATGACGTTGTTTGCCATCGCCGGAGAACGATTTTCCCGCGCGATCGTGCCGGGGCTTCTCATCGGCCTCGTCATGCAGACCACCGGCTGGTTCGTCCTCATCGACGAGCTTTTTAACAGCGGCTCCGACCCGCGCTACGCCGTGCTTGCGGTTATGACGATCATGGCCATGCAGCAGGCGGCGGTCTATTCGAAATTCCGGCTCGGGCTGTTGCTTAAGGCGCTGTGCCTTTTCTGCCTCGGGTTCGCCATCACCATGTTCGAATTCTGGGATACGATGGATAACACGCTGCGCATCGTATCGGGCCTCGGCGGCGGCATGATCATCTATGCGGCGTCGGTGATGGCGCTGGCGAAAGACAGCGCAGCGAAGCGGCCCTTATGGCCGCTGGCGCTCGGCATCATCATGCAGGCGGCAGGCTGGTTCGCGCTGGCCGACGAGGCGCTGCCCACTGTCGACATACGCTGGCCGACGCTGATCATCATGACGATCATGGGCGCGCAGCAGGCGGCGATATTCTATAAGCATCGGCTGACGTTCCTGCTCTTTGCGCTCCTGCTTTTCGCTTATGGAGCGCTGGTCACGCTGCTCGACCTTGCAGGCATGAGCGACAAGCTGATCTGTGCCGCAACCGGATTTTCCATGCTGTTCGTCGCGCACGCGGTCAACCGTACGCCGCACCAGCGCCTTGCGCCGCTTGGCTACGGGCTAGGGGCGACGCTATTTTATGTGGGATTATTTCAATTGCTGGAAGGGACGCCGGTAGAACCGGTGTTTCTGGCGGTGGCGGTGGGGAATCTGGTGTATGTCAGTGTTTATGTGCGCTCGACGACCCTGCTGGTCGCAAGCACCTGCGCGATACTTTCGTATATCGGCTATTACACCAGCATACATTTCGCCAATACGCTTGGGTGGCCGATTGCGCTGGTGCTGCTCGGCGCCGCCTTTATTGCTATCAGCGGCGCCGCATTCACGATTAAGCGAAAAATGAAAGCTTAAGCAGCGAGTTTCAGGTTAGCAGCCGAAGTCTTGCCTTTGTTGGTGGCGAGTTCGAACGTTACGCGCTGTCCTTCGTTGAGGGTGCTGAGGCCAGCACGCTCGAGTGCGCTGATATGGACGAATACGTCCTTACCGCCGTTTTCGGGCTGGATGAAGCCGTAGCCTTTGGTGGGGTTGAACCATTTTACGATACCGGTTTCCATGATGTTCTCCTTATAGATACCTTAGCGTTAGACGCCGTATCACCATGATACGACAGGAGTCTTGTATCCGGCACCATGCCGGCAAACTCTTGTCGTACGCTAGAAGAATCAACCGTAGGAAGACCTTTGGTATCTTGCGATACCCCGTCTGGACTAATGTCCGGGCGGCCTGCACTTGCGAAGAGTATTTACAATCTCGTAGGCCAAATATACACGGGTTTTGCCTGAACGCAAGCCTTTCCGGGATATATGAGTGTATGAATTAAGGATATTCAACGGGTTGGCGCGGTGATTTAATCCAGTTCGAAACTGTTCTGGTAGTCCAGGGCAAGGCTGGAATCCTGAGCTTCTTTAGTAAGATAGCAGTTTCCCACTACCAGCACGTCGAGATTCGTGCCCATAAAGCAGCGGAACGCGTCGGCGGGCGTGCAGACGATCGGCGACCTGCAGGCCAAGTCGGAGTCGGAGCTGAA
>CAZBUX010000053.1:0-9422 GCA_964495185.1 uncultured Rickettsiales bacterium
GCATGGCCTCGGTGGTGCTGTCGGGCAGCTGGTTGACATGCGCCATTTCGGGGTGGACGGCCATGAACGCGACGACGCCGATGATGGTGATTTTGAAGATGCCTTTTACGAACTCCACTACCGAGCGCATGGAAAATAGCCGTTTGAATCCTGCCAGCGGCGAAATTTTATCCAGCTTAGGCATTATCGGTTCGGCAGTGAATCGAAACCCGTTTTGCAGGAACCCCGCGCCTATTGCCGCCACGATGCAGCCGATCATGGGTGCGGCGATAATAACCATGGCATAGCTGAACGTGTGCGTAAGCAGCGCGCCGAGCTGTTTGCCGCTGGCGGGCAGGCTGTCGGGATCGGCGATAAACGGCATGAGCAACCGCTTTGCTTTTTGCATTATGCCTGAGGCGAACCACGATACCGTCAGCGCCAGCATCCCGAGCATGAACAGGCTGGTGACCTCGCGCGATACAGGAACATTGCCTTTTTTAAGGGCTTCTTCCATACGCTTCTGCGTCGGTTGCTCTGTTTTATTTTCCTGGTCCTGATCGTCGGACATCCTATCTCCTCATGGCGATAAAAATCCGCTCATCGTATCCTCGAAATAATGCAGGTACCACATCATCATCGAACTCATCGCCACCATCAATATGAAGAAGCTGAGCAGCAATTGCGGCGGCATCATGATAAAGAAAATCTGGATATTGGGCATGAGCCGCGAAATGATACCGGCGGCGAGATAGAGCATCATGCCGATAACGAGGTGAGGTGCTGCGAGCTGCATGGCCATGCGGAACGAAGCGCTCATGGTGCGGCTGGCGTGCTCGGCGAAATCGCTGACCGGCGGGAACTGGCCGGGCAGGAACAGCGTATAGCTGTCGAAAATCCCTTTCAGCAGCATGTGGTGCAGGTTGGTGGCAAAGAGCAGCACCAGCGCTGTTATGCCGAGGAAGTTACCAAGCGACGTGCCCTGTCCCTGCGACTGCCCGATATCGGGCGCTACGGCGGAAATCAGGCTCGACTGGTAGGCGATGATCGTGCCCGCCGTATGAATCGCTGAAATGAGGAGGCGGCTGATGCCGCCGAGGAACACGCCAACCAGAATTTCGGCGACGACGATATTCATGAGCCCGAACACCGTCACCGGCACGGGCGGTAGGCTGTTCGCGACAAGCGGCATAAGCAGCAGGCTGAGCGCGGCCGCCAGAATAACCCGCGCGCGCATGAAAACGTAGCTTTCTCCGAATCCCGGCATAAGCATCAGCGCCGATCCGAGGCGGCAAAACACCATCATGAACGCAAAAATCTGGGTGATGAGGATTTGTGAGAGCATGGGCCATGTTATGCCCGCAAGCGGCTAAAGGACAATAGATATGTGGCTTGACTTATTGTGCAGAAAAATTAAAATATCTTAATGTCCAGTCTCTACCTTGAACTCATGCAGGGGCCGCTGAAGGGCGTTTATCTCGGCGCGCTGCGCGAGGCCGTCGAAGGGCAGATCGACGCCCTGCTCGGCGCGATGGCTCCGGACGATTACCGCCGCCCGATGCTGCTCTCGCTGCTTGCGGCGAAGGAATTCCTGAGCGGCAAAAACGAGGTGGAGTTAGGCGAATTGCAGGAAGCTGCCGTAAGCCCCGAAAATATCAGTCGCGTAAGGCAAATTACTGTTTCACTGGCGCATGGCGAGGCAGAAAGCGGCAAGAGGATCGTTGCGGCCTTACGCGATACGCGTACGCCGCAACATGCCGACGATATCATCGCGGGTGCGATTTCCACGATTGTCCTTGAGAAGCTCGGCAAGGCCTTTTGCGAATGCAAGGTGTTGCAGGAGGGCAGGGAGGATGAATGGATCGCCGCCCAAAGCCGGCATACGCCGCGCATCTATGATAATCACTGGCATTACGTGAACATGTATATGCAGGCGCTCGAAGAATTAGACGGGGCGAAGCTGAATCCCGACAGCCTGCGGCGCCGGCTGCTGGAAAGAACCTGCGCGTCATTGCGCGAGGGGCTGGAAACCTGCCTGAAGGATAGAGAAAATCCGCCGGGCTCGCGTGCGCTTGAGGAAATCATCAAAGAAGAGCTGGCCAGGGCCCGTGAACTGAAGAGAATAGTGCGGGCGCGCGGTTAGGCGTTCACTCGATATGGATAATTTTTTCCTGCAGCCGGTCGGTAAAATCCTGCAGCGTCTGGAACATGAAGGGCAGGGCGACCACCAGCGTCATGAGCATAGCCAGCACCTTGGGCACGAAGGTGAGGGTGGCTTCCTGAATCTGCGTGAGTGCCTGCAGCAGCGCGATGATAAGGCCGACGAACAGCGCCACCAGCATCACCGGTGCCGACACGACGATCAGCACGTAGATCGCTTCGCGGCAGATTTCGACGATTTCGGGGGCTTCCATGACGCGTCGCTCGTTGCTTGTGGTTCGTTGCTGGTAGAGTAATACCCGAGCAAAGAGCAACGGGCAACTGCCGTCAGATCGGCATCCGCAATATTTCCTGATAGGCGTTGATCACCTTATCGCGCACCGCGACAACGGTGTTCAGCGTCAGCTCGGCGTTGGTGACGGCGGTGACAAGGTCGGAAAGTTCAACTTTTCCAGTGGTGACGGCGTCCATCTTCAGCGTTTCGGTGCTGCGCTGGGTGTCGATGGCTTCGCTCAGCGCGCCGCTTACCAGATCGGCGAACGACGATTTCTGCGTTTCCTCCTGCGCGATGCCGGGATTGTTGATCGCTTCCTGCGCCAGCTTAAGCTGGCTGCGGTAGGCGTTCATCGCGGAAAGGTTGGGTACGTTCACCATAGGTTATCTCCGACCATACATGTTATCGCGCGATTTTTCCAAAGGAAAATCACCTCAGCAAGTCGAGCGTGCGCGCAAGCATCGCCTTGGACGCCTCCACGATATTCAGGTTCGCTTCATAGCCGCGGCGCGCTTCGCGCATGTCCATCATTTCCACAAGCGTGCTGACGTTGGGGTAAAGCACATAGCCCTTTTCATCGGCTGCGGGATGGGTAGGCTCGAACTTGCGGTTGAATTGAGACATGTCGACGCCGCGCGTTGCCACCTTTACCGTTTCGAGCCCGAGTTCGCGGTCGAGCACGTTCTTGAACTGCACGGTCTTGCGGCGGTAAGGTTCGCCGCCGGGCACCGACGAAGTGGATTCTGCGTTGGCGATATTTTCGGCCACCACGCGCAGGCGGTCGCCCTGGGCTCTCATGCCGGCGGCGGCTATTTTCAGCGTATCGGATAATGGCATAATCTACTCCTCAGCCTCCGCCGGACGGACGGCCGATAGCGGTTTTAAACAGGTCGATGCTTTTGCGGTAAATCCCCAGCACCTTCTGGTACTCGGCCTGGTTCTCCGCGACCTTCATCATTTCTTCCTCGATGACCACGTTATTGCCGGTGGGATTTTCTTCGTCGGTCGTCTTGCGCTTCTCGGACGCAAAATTACCCGGCATCCCACCGGCGGGAACAATATGATTCTTGTTGGTGGCGTACATCGGCAACTGGCCCGACGCGGCGCCGACCATTTTTTTGAAATCCGGGGCGGCGACATCCATGGCGCGGTATCCCGGCGTATCGGCGTTGGCGACGTTCTGCGCCAGCACGGCCTGTCTGGCCGACATATAGTTCAGCCGGGATTTCATGGCGCTGAACAGGGGTATCTGGTCGAAATCCATCTTACATCAGCCCGCTTATGATCGGCAAATATTGCCTAGTTAGTGAAGATATCATAATATAAATTCCTGCAACACACTACACAAAATTTGCTTTTTATCTCCTTTTGCGTAGTACTAGTCACTTGCACCTACACCTAAGCGAAGATCGTGCCGCGGAAGGAACTGACATAAGTAAATGCTTTATTTAACTAGAAAAATCGGCGAATCGATCATCATCAATAACAATATTGAGCTGACGGTAGTCGAAGTGCGCGGCAAAACCGTAAAGATCGGCTTCAGCTTTCCCAAGGAAGCCACCATCCTTCGCAAGGAGCTGCACCAGAAGATCATGGACCAGAACATGGCGGCATCCGCCAATCTTGGCCAGGAGCTGCTGGATATCGATTTCAACGTCGATATAAGCAAGCCTCCTCCCGACGAGGACAAGGGCAATGGCGGAAACACCTGAGTTCCAAAAAGACCGCCTGGCGGTAGCGCTGAGCTACGAGCTTGGCGGCGACAACGCGGCCCCTGTGGTATCGGCCAAGGGCAAGGGGCTCATCGCCGAGCAGATCATCAAGCTCGCGAAAGAACACGGCATCGAGATACGCGAGGATGCCGACCTCGCCACACTGCTATCCAAGCTGGATATCGACACGCCGATTCCCGTGGAAGCCTACGCGGCGGTAGCGGAAATACTTTCGTACATTTACAAAACCAACGATCGCCTCAAGGGTAAAAAATGACCGGACAGGATGCGGAAATCGAAACGCTCTTCAGCAAAATTTCTGATTATGTGGTGGAAAGCCGCAGATTGCTGGAGCAGGGCGCTCTGCTGGAGCTTAAAGGGCTCGATGACGGCGTGCATCTCATGTGCGACGCGCTGATGAAGATGTCGCAGGACCAGCGCATACGCTACGCCGGTAAATTGCAGGAGCTGCAAGCCGAAATGCAGAGCCTCGGCGACACCATCGTAGCCATGCGCGACAGCGTCGGCAGCGAACTTCTCGCCACCACCCCCCACAAAAAAGCCAGCGTCGCCTACCGCAAGGGCGAGACGGATAAGAAGAATTAAACGTCTTTCTTTTCGTCCCCTTCCTGACCAAACTCTCCCGCCCTATAATGAACCGTTATCCCCGTACAAGGCGTGAATGACGGGTATAAAAAATGCAAAGAAATGCAAAGAAATGTAAGGAAATCCATTTCAGGCACGGAGAAAAAATAAGGCCAAAAACCCACTACCGCATTGATATACAGCGAATATCCAGAGAATCAGCCGGTAGAAAGAGCGGTCCCCTGCGGCAATATCCCGCCCCAAGCGGTATCAAACCGTGGCCCCGTGGTTCCCCGTCATGCTCGCGGTCAACGTGCTGGTATTCGCCTATTCCACTACCATCGGCTGGAGCTATTACGGCGAGATCGCATGGAGCTACTTGTTCGGCACTAAGTTCCTGAAATTGTTCTATGTCCTGTTTTGCACCGCTACTTTCCTTGGCGGCATCATGAATTTCGGCGTTATCCTCGATTTTTCGGATTTATTGATTCTTGGTATGTCGCTGCCCAACCTCATTGTGGTATACTTGCTGCGGGCGCGCATTCGGGCGGAGATGCAGGCGTACATGACGAAATACCTACGGGCATAGGAGCTGGCATATGAATAATGGCACACTTAGTTTTCAGTTTGGCGCGAACGAACCCGGCGGCGGTTTCAGGGTTACCTGTAGTCTGAGGGAAGATGCCAGCGCCCCTTTTCTGTATGACGTCCACTTTGCGATGTCGAACCTGAATAATCCGCATTACGAGCCAACGGCACGGGATGTGTACGCCGGTGATGAAGTCAGAAATCCTCGTTATCAGGGCGCAGCTAACGAGCTTTTGCACAAGGCGCTGATATTATCGGAGCCGATTACCGAAGCCATTACAAAGCAGGGCAACGAGCAGGTGATTATCAGGCCTGTCATCACTGCGGATACCAAAGAAGTACATTTCCACATGAATGACAAAGTAACGGCGGAGCGTTTGTTCTCGGGATGGAAAAGCCTGGTCGAATCCCCTGAAACGCAAAACATTGTGAACAACAGGCTTATAAAGGATCGTGCGTTACCCATTCCTGGTGAAGATTTCCCAAGCATGCTCGATCTGCATAGCAACATTGAGCGGGGGAGGCAAAGAGTGATTAAAAGAGTCGCCGACGAAATCCGCGGTGATGACAAGGGCTTTCAACGCTGAATCGAAGCACTTTCTCTGATCCGTCTGCGCAGTTCTTTTAAAGGGCGATCGATGGCGAATGCCATGACCAAACTTATCAGCAGCGTGATGGCGCTGGTCAGAAGCCACAGCTTGAAATAACGCGGTTCAGTGAGGTATTCGTTGAGCAGGCATATCTGTACCCATGCCCCTACCGGGATATGCAGCAGGAAAAACGGGTAAGTTATATCGGCGCATAGCTGATCAAATGGCGAGGGCGGGCGTTTGCGTTCCACCTTGTAAAGGGACAGGATCACATAAGTATAGAGAAACGGCGCAAGCACTAATCCCTGTGCGAGGCTTAACCGGCTTGCGATCATCGGAAACAGCGTGACTGCCACGCCTGACAAAAGAATAAGCGCGTAATGGTTCAGGCAGAAGCGCGAGAGCCGTTCCCGGTAATGGCATGCCGCGCAACCGATGGCGAAGCAGAATCCCGGCCCAAAAAAACCCGGATAGAAGAAATGAGCGCCTTTTTCATAAACAAGGATATACGTGATTTCCGCTGCGGATACCGCCAGCCATGCAAGACTAAGCTTCCGGCTATACGCCATCCCAAGGCCAATGATGAAATAATAAAGCAACTCGACGTTCAGGCTCCACGCGGTGGTGAGTATTCTGACGGGGTAATGGTCGCCGTCAAAAGTGGTTAGGCCAAGGATACTGATCTGGCGCAGCCATTCGCCGGCGCCGACAGGTAATTGCAGCTGGCTGTAAACCTCGTGCGCAGTGAAGCCCGTAGAAACCATCATGGCAAAAGCCACGGCAAGACAGCACCAATATACGGGATACACTCTTATCGCGCGGTTGATCAGGAAGCGTGCCCTTCCATGCGGTAACGTGCTGTAATGCGTATTGACCGCGAGTGTAATGATAAAGGCGGAAATGGTATAAAAACCGAATACGGCCGAGGGTGCTGAAATTTTTTCCGACCAGAGATGATAAGCGCTGACGACCAGCGCGAGGAAAAGCCGGAAGTAGCCCACGCCTTACAGCGCTTTCAGAATCGCATCGCCCATTTCGGCGGTGCCCACCTGTTTCATGCCTGTTTGCATGATATCCCCCGTACGCAACCCCTGTTCCAGCACTTTGCGGACGGCGGTTTCGAGGCGGTCGGCTTCGGCGGCCATGGCGAAGGAATAACGCATCATCATCGCGAACGACAGGATGGTGGCGATGGGGTTGGCTACGCCTTTGCCCGCGATATCCGGCGCCGAGCCATGTACCGGCTCATACACCCCGGGGGTACCCGGATTGCCCAGCGACGCCGAAGGCAGCATGCCCAGCGACCCGGTGAGCATCGACGCGATGTCCGACAGAATATCGCCGAACATGTTGGTGGTGACCATGACGTCGAACTGTTTGGGGTTACGCACAAGCTGCATGGCGGCGTTATCGACATACATGTGCGAAAGTTCGATATGTGGGTAATCCTCGGCGCGGACTTTCTCCACTTCCTCGCGCCACATTTCCGTGGATTCGAGAACGTTGGCCTTATCCACCGAGCATAAACGCCCGCCGCGCTTCTCTGCGAGATCAAACGCCACGCGGGCGATGCGGATGACTTCGGGGCTGGTGTAGACTTCGGTGTTGACGCCCCGGCGCGTGCCGTCGGGCAGGGTTTCCACGCCGCGGGGCTGTCCGAAATAAATGCCGCCCGTGAGTTCGCGCACGATCATGATGTCGAGTCCGGCGATAATGTCGCGTTTGAGGGTGGAGGCGTCGGCCAGCGCGTCGAAGCAGATAGCCGGGCGGAGATTGGCGAAAAGCTGCAATTCCTTGCGTAGCCCGAGCAGGCCGCGCTCAGGGCGCGCCGCGTATTCCAGCTTCTCCCATTTCGGGCCGCCCACCGCGCCGAGCAATATCGCGTCAGCCTTCTTCGCCGCTTCCAGCGTTTCAGCGGGGAAGGGGGTCTGCACCGCATCATACGCCGCACCGCCGATCAGCGCCGAGCTGGTCGTGAACGCCACGGAACCGTTATCGCTGAACCAGCGAATGACTTTCTCGCACGCGCCGACGACTTCCGGGCCGATGCCGTCACCGGGGAGGAGGAGGATATGTTTGGTTGGTTTGGTCATAAGCGCCTATAATCATTAATTAAAGCGGCAAGCTATCCGATGAGGGCGGTCAATGCAACAGCAGAAATGCTTTAATACTTGCCCATGCGATAGGTTTTCCCTGCCAGTCTTTACATGGTTTTATATGTATCATATCAGCCTCCTTTTAATTCCCCGCGCGCCTGCCGGATGATCTTCAGCGCCGAGCTGCCTTCCAGCCAGGCGATGAAAAACGCAACCGCTAAATCCGGCCAGAGCGAATTGGTAAGAAAGACCAGCCCGGCGGCGATGATGATCCCGATATTGGCCACCGCGTCGTTGCGGCTGCACAGCCATACCGATTGCATGTTGCTGTCGCGGTTGCGCGTGGCGTAGAGCAGCATGGCGCTTATGACGTTGATAGTAAGCGCAAGCAGCCCCACCCAGCCCATCGTGGTGAATTCCGGGATATTCCCGTGCAGGATATTATAAATTCCCTGCGTGGCTGCCGTGCCTGCCAGCAATAGCATGAGGGACGCTTTGAGTAGTGATGCACGGGCGCGGACGGCGAGAGATCTTGTCAGCACATAAAGCGTGATAATATAGCTGAAAGAATCGCTCAGGAAATCCATCGAATCGGCGATTAGCGAAGTGGAATCTGCGCTGATTCCCTGCCAGACCTCGAGTATGAACATGCTGAAATTCAGCGCCAGCACGATCCATAATACGCGGCGGTCGTGCTTCAGGTTGTGGTGATCGTGGGAATGGCAGGACTCGGACATATTATTACGTCATTGCGAGGAGCGAAGCGACGCGGCAATCCAGCCTAAGTGCCATGGGCATGATATAGAGAGACTATACGTGCCATAGACATGGCACACTGGATTGCTTCGCTTCGTTCGCAATGACGAATCAGGCATACAGCCACGGCGTGGCTGTTTTGTTTTTGGTTTCATATGCGGCGATGGCATCGAGCTTCTGCAGCGTGAGGCCGATATCGTCCAGCCCATTCATCAGGCAGTGCTTGCGGAACGCCTCGACACTGAAGGGAAACGATTCGTTGCCCGCGCCGATGGTCTGTTTTTCCAGATCGACGCTGATTTTATCGCCGCGCTTCGCATACCCCATGAGGGTATCCACGTTTTCTTTCGGCAACACCACCGGCAGAATGCCGTTTTTAAAGCAGTTATTGAAGAAGATATCAGCAAATGACGGCGCGATGACGCAGCGAATGCCGAAATCCAGCAGCGCCCACGGCGCATGCTCGCGCGAGCTGCCGCAGCCAAAATTATTGCCGGAGACAAGAATCTGCGCCTTATCATACGGCGTATTATGCAGCACGAAATCGTCGATGCGCTTGCCGTCCACCGTGTAGCGCATTTCGTAGAACAGCCCCTCCTTCAGTCCCGTGCGTTTGATGGTTTTCAGGAACTGCTTGGGGATGATCATGTCGGTATCGACATTGACGATCCGCAGCGGCGCG
>CAZBUX010000054.1:0-9335 GCA_964495185.1 uncultured Rickettsiales bacterium
TGCTTTCGCGCTGGAAGCAATCGCACGCGGGAAATTATTTCGTGATCGACCCGCAATCGAAAATCGCAGGCGCGTACGCCGATCTTTCCGCGTTTCCTTCCGATTGCACGCCCGATGTCGTCGTGTTCGCCGTCAAGCCGCAGGAGCTTGCTTCCGTCCTGCCCGCGTATAAAACGCGTTTCGGAAATACGCCGCTTTATCTTTCCATCGCCGCCGGAAAAACGCTTTCGTTTTTCGCGTCGCATCTTGGTGACAGCGCGCAAATTATTCGCGCCATGCCGAATACGCCCGCGCTCGTCGGCAAAGGGATGACGGCACTCACCGCCTCCCCTTCCGTTTCGCCTGAAAATAAAAAGACCGCCGAAGCGCTGATGAACGCCGTCGGAAAAACACTGTGGATCGACGATGAACAATTGATGGACGCCGTCACCGCCATCTCAGGCAGCGGCCCCGCTTATGTTTTCCTGTTTCTAGACAGCCTCACCAAAGCAGGTATCAATGCCGGGCTTCCTGCCGATACGGCGCGCGCGCTCGCGCTGGAAACGATTACCGGCAGCGCGGCGCTCGCCAGCGGAAGCAACGAAGATTTCGCAAGCTTACGCAAAAACGTCACCAGCCCCGGCGGCACCACCGAAGCGGCGCTTACCGTATTGCTGGCAAAAGATAATCTCGAATCACTGATCGGCGAAGCCGTACGCGCGGCGGTAAAACGCTCGAAGGAAATGGCCAGTTAAGTATTAAAAGCGGAAAATCCCATAATTGTGCAATGCAACATTTTTGTTGACTTACCCCTCCCCTTCTGCCATTATCCCCGCCAAGTCAGGGCCGTCTGACATGAGGCGGCTCCGGGTTTTAACCAGTATATACAAAGGAGTGCGAGACATGTCGTACAACAACGCTTTTACCGATCTCTTCAAGAACGCTTTTGATTTCAACCAGCTGTTCTCCACCCAGCGCCGCAACATGGAAGCGCTTTCCAGCGCCAGCCAGGTATTCATCGAAGGCGCCCAGGCGGTTTCGCGTTTTCAGGCTGAAGCCGCACGTTCCACCGCGGAAGACGTACTGAAGGCATCGAAGGAAATCTTCACCGGCGGCACCCCGGAAACCAGCATCGCCAAGCAGGCCGACCTCGCCAAGTCGATCTTCGAAAGCACGCTTTCCAACCTGCGCGAAGTGACCGAAACCGTCACCAAGTCCGGCTTCGAAGCGTTCGAAGTACTGAACAAGCGCGCGGCCGAAAGCCTCGAAGAAATCAGCAAGGCCTCGTCTGCCGCTCACGGCACCGCTAAAAAGAAGCAGGCTGCTTCGTAAACCCGTTTCCTAAAACACGCTCACAAAAAAACCCCGGGCAGCAATGCCCGGGGTTTTTTATGCAAAAATTATTTAGCGGCGGTGCGTTTGCGGGCTGCGGGTATGCAACCTGAAGGCATTCTCAGCTGCAATAACTTCTTCCAGCGAAGCAAGCAGAATCCTGGTTCCGCCCATCACTTCCTCGCCTTGAATTCCGGTGGATTTTTTAATCGCCTCTACGGCCTTTGCATTACTCGTCACCAGCTCAACCCCGGCAACCAGCGTATCGCCCTGCAATTTCAGCACCGGACGCGCCGAGCTGCCCGCATCGCGGTGCGTTATGCCTGCTGCAGCGGTCAGGCTGGCTTTCATGTCGCGCGGCAGGTTGTCATCCTTAAGCAACGCAAGGTGCATCGCCTCAAGACCACTGACAACTGCGGAAGCCTTACTATCCGCCAGGTTAAACGACACTTCCCGCGAAGCGACCGGAGCAAAACCTCGCTGTTCCTGAATCGGATTGCGCACCAGGTCGACTGCGCCCATCATCATGTTCAGCATGCCTCCAAGCATATCGGCATTCTTGCCGGTGAGCGTGACCGAATAGGTACTCATGCCAGGAGCAGCCTCGGTTACCGTTACCGGCGTAGCCTGCGCACTTGCCTCGCTCATGTCGTTATTAAGCGCATTAACCGTACCAGCCAGTTTTGCGGCAAGCTTCCCAAACGATTCCGCAACCAGATGATTGCCGTTGTATTGTGTCATAATAAATACCCTGAATTCTGTTGAGGTATTAATATACCGCATCCGGGCATTTCGTTGTGTTAAGATTGGGTTACGGTTGCCTCCGACTAGCTATCCCCATGAAAATGCCCGTAAATTACCTTTGCCATATTGATGCTGATGCCCGGAACCTTGCGGATATCCTGTTCACTGGCATTGGCCACGGCCTTAGCCGATCCGAAATGATGCAACAGCGCTTTCTTGCGCGAGGGACCGATGGCAGGGATGGCATCCAGCTCCGATTGATGCATCGCCTTGCTACGCTTGTTGCGATGGCTGCCGATGGCGAAACGGTGCGCCTCATCGCGCACGCGCTGGAGGAAATGCAGCGTGGCGTCGTCGGCAGGAAGCTGGAACGGCTCGCGGCCCGGCATGTGGAACCATTCGCGCCCGGCATTCCTGTCCGGCCCCTTGGCGATGGATGCCAGCACCACGCCCTGCACCCCGAGATCCTCGAACACCTGCTGCGCGATGCCAAGCTGCCCCGCGCCACCGTCGATGAGCACGAGATCGGGCTTCTTGCCTTTTTCCTCCGCCTCGTCCATTTCCTGCAAGCGCCTGAAGCGGCGCGTCAGTACTTCGCGCAGCATGGCATAGTCGTCGCCGGGAGCGACGTCCTCGCTTTTGATACTGAACTGGCGGTATTCGTTTTTCATGAAGCCTTCCGGCCCGGCGACGATCATCGCACCCACCGCGTTGGTGCCTGAGATGTGACTGTTGTCATACACTTCGATACGTGTGGGAAGCTCGTCGAGGCCGAATACGTTACGCACGCCTTCCAGCACAGCGCCGGCGGCAAGCTGCATGGTCATCTGGCGACGCAGCGCCTCCTGCGCGTTGCGGAGCGCTTCATCAACCAGCTCGCGCTTCTCGCCACGCATCGGGTGGGTGATCTCGACTTTGTAATCGGTGTTGAGCCGGAGCGCTTCTTCCAGCACGCTCGCATCCTCGATGAGATGGCTGGTAAAAATCAGTCCCGGCGGCGGTTGCGTCTGGTAGAGCCTGCCGATGAACGACGACAATACGTCGCCGTCTCCAAACGGCGCGGTGTGCTGCGGGAACCACACGCGGTTGCCATAGTTCCTGCCGCCGCGAATGCTGAATAGCTGGATGCAACAATGCTTGCCCTCACGCGCCAGCGCAATGACGTCAGCATCCACCACGCCAGTAGTGTTGCCGTGCTGCTGCACATGCGCGATAGCGCGGATACGGTCGCGGATCATGCGCGCTTTCTCGTAGTTAAGCTTCAGGCTTTCATCCTGCATCTCGCGCACGAGTTCGTCCTGTATCTGGCGGCTCTTGCCTGATAAGAACGCCTGCGCCTGATCGACCAGCGCCTTGTAATCCTCCTCGCCTATCTTGCTCACGCATGGCGCCGAACAGCGTTTGATCTGGTATTGCAGGCACGGGCGCGTGCGGTTTTTAAAAACATTGTCGGAGCACGGACGCAGCAGGAACGCTTTTTGAAGCAGCGTGATGGTTTCGTTCACCGCGCTGGCAGATGTGAACGGCCCGAAATATTTTCCCTTCTTCGTTTTCGCGCCACGATGTTTTGCAAGCCGTGGATACGCATGATCGCCCGAGAGAAAAATATACGGAAAGGATTTGTCGTCTTTCAGCAGGATGTTGTAACGCGGGCTAAGTTTTTTTACGAGGTTCGCTTCAAGCAGAAGCGCTTCGGCTTCCGAACGCGTCGTCGTGATTTCCATCGTCGCGGTTTGTGCAACCATGCGTTGCAGTCGCGTGGCGAGGGCGTCGACGTTGACATAATTCTGCACGCGATTTTTTAAATGGCGCGCCTTCCCGATATACAACACGTTACCGCTCGCATCGAGCATGCGGTACACACCCGGCGCGCCGGGCATAGTATCGAGGTAGCGTTTGATAACGCTGCGTCCGTGCTCAATCGATGGCGTCGGAATTTCCATATCGAAATAATCTAATGTTTATTACGTAGTTATCAATGCTTCCAAGTAATCCACTATTCCTGTGGATAAGTATGTTCGTAACCCGGCAAATCAAATATCTGAGTTAGGCAAATCCTCACGTTCCCCCTTATTGCCCAAAAAATAGGCATCAAAATAAGCTATTGTAAATCATGATTTTTATATAACAGGTAAATGCAACTTATGCGCGCTTAATGTCTTCTTTACCAGAATGTGACGATGGCTCCAGTTCTGTGTACAAAATCCATCGGTAAATCACAAAGCTTTTAGGTTATGGGCAAAAAATTCCTACAGGGTTTTAATACGCATTGTCATAGCGAGGCACAGCTGAAGCAATGCGATACGCCGTGCCTGCGGCACGCATAGCTCCATACCGCGCTTCCGGTTTAAGCTGGATACCGCGTCGCTTCGTTGCTCACAGTGACGTGGGGCAAACAGCGTATCGACAACTGGCACGCAACTCGCTACGACTAAAAAACACTTTATCGTTTCACTCACCCGCCGGCAGGTTCATGCACGCATCCGATACATTGCTACAGGTCGTCATCCTGCTTTGCGCCGCGGTGTGCATCGTGGCCGTATTCCGCGTCATCCGCTTAAGCCCGGTACTGGGCTACCTCGTCGCCGGAACGGTGATCGGCCCCTACGGGATGAAACTCATCAGCAACGGGGAAGCCACCGCGGGTATCGCGGAATTCGGCGTTATCTTCCTGCTCTTCCTCATCGGTCTTGAGCTTTCCATCGACCGGCTCCGCACTATGCGAACGCATGTGTTCGGCTTCGGGAGCGCACAGGTCATCATCACTGGATTATTATTCTCGCTGCTGTTCATCGGCCTCGGCGGCGGCGCCGAGGCCGCAGTCATCATCGGCGGCGGACTCGCGCTTTCCTCTACCGCCATCGTGCTACAGGTAGTTGGCGAGCAAAACGAGAAATCATCGCAGGTGGGACGATTGTCGCTGGCGATTCTCATTTTGCAGGATCTCGTCGTCATCCCGCTGCTGGTTCTAGTGTCGCTGCTCGGCGACCCGAGCAAGCCGCTGCTTACCGCAATCATCGACGCCTTGCTGAATGCTGCCGTGGGACTCACGCTGATTTTCGTCGCTGGCTATTTGCTGCTGCGCCCGCTGTTCCGCTTCATCGGTTCGCTGGATAACCCCGAATTGTTCACCGCCACCACCATGTCGGTGGTGCTCGGCGTCTCGCTGATTACGAGCATGGCGGGACTCTCGCCGGCGCTCGGCGCGTTCATGGCCGGGCTGCTCATTGCCGAAACCGAATTCAAGCCGCAGGTCGAAGCCGACATACTGCCCTATAAAGGGCTGTTCCTCGGTCTCTTCTTTATGACCGTCGGCATGTCGCTCGACCTCGCCGTGCTGATCGACCGCTTCTGGGGCATCATCGCGCTATCGGTTGCTCTGATGGCTGGCAAGGCGCTGGTAATCATGGCGCTGTGCCGCCTGTTCGGGTTCTCGCTTTCGGCGGCGATCCATGTCGGGTTGCTGCTTTCGCAGGGCGGCGAGTTCGCGTTCGTACTGTTCAACCTCGCGGGCCAGAATAACCTTATCGACAAGGAGCTGGTGCAGATTCTGCTCGTCGTCGTGTCGATGAGCATGGCGCTCACGCCGCTGGTCGCGCAGCTTGGCAAAAAGATCGCGCTGGCGCTTGAGAAATACGCCATCTCGCGGCCCGAAGCGATGGTCGACGAAACGCTCGACTTAAGCCAGCACGTGATCGTCAGCGGGTTCGGTCGCGTCGGGCACACCATCATCAAACTGCTGGAGATGGAAAACATCCGCTTCGTCGCCATCGACATGGATTCCTTCCTCGTCGCCAAGGAACGCAAGCGCGGCATCCCCGTATATTACGGCGATACGACCCGCAAGCATGTGCTCACCGCGCTGGGCATCCAGCGGGCCCGGGCAGTGATCATCACCCATAACGATACCCGCGTGGCCCTCCAGACCATTACCACCGTGCGCGAGCTCAACCACGACATCCCCATCATCGTTCGGGCAAAAAATATCGAGCAAGTCCAGAAGCTTGAAAATTCCGGGGCGGACATCGCGGTAGCCGAAATGTTCGAAGCCAGCCTCCAGCTCGGCGGCGCCCTGCTCAAATCGGTCGGCGTTAACGAATACGAAATCGGCAGGATTATCGAGATGTTCCGGGCCGAAGACTACATGCTCACCCGCTCGGCGGAAAAAGAGCAGGTTTCGGGCATTTAGCCGTTTACAACCCTCATTATTATTGTATATTCCGCCACCTTAACCGATTTAAGGGCGGAGCCACGCCATGACTGGCCGGATTCATTTGGTGCAAAGCAAATGAAGGATGTTGCGCACCTGAAGGATGAGTAAAGAGGGATTATGAAAATTATCACCTGCAACAGCAACCCGCCGCTTGCCAGGGCCATGGCTGAGTATCTGGGGCTGAAGCTCGCCAACGCCAGCGTCAAGCGCTTCTCGGACATGGAAGTGTTCGTCGAGGTGCATGAGAACGTGCGCGGCGAGGATGTGTTCGTGGTGTGCTCGACCTCCTACCCCGCCAACGACAATATCATGGAGCTGCTGGTCTGCCTCGACGCGCTGAAGCGCGCGAGCCCGCGCCGCATCACCGCCGTCATTCCTTATTATGGCTACGCGCGCCAGGACCGCAAAATGGGTTCGCGCACGCCGATCTCGGCCAAACTGGTCGCGAACCTGATCACCGCCGCCGGCGCCAACCGCGTGCTCACGGTCGACCTGCACGCCGGGCAGATACAGGGCTTCTTCGACATCCCGCTCGACCATTTATACGCGGCGCCCGTCATCGTCGCGGATATCCGCGAACATTATAAAAACCCGGCCAAGATCATGATCGTGTCGCCCGACGTGGGGGGCGTGGTGCGTGCGCGCGGCCTTGCCAACCGCCTGCAGGCGGATCTGGCCATCGTCGACAAGCGCCGCGAGAAAGCAGGCGAGTCGGAAGTCATGCACATCATCGGTGACGTCGAGGGGCGCGACTGCATCCTGTTCGACGATATCGTCGATTCCGCGGGCACGTTATGCAACGCCGCCGCCGCGCTCAAGAAATCCGGCGCCTCCTCGGTCGCCGCCTATGTCACGCACGGGGTGCTTTCGGGCAAAGCCGTCGAACGCGTGGAAAAATCCGAGCTGACGTCGCTAGTCATCACCGACACCATCATGACCACCGACGCCGTAAAGAACTCGCCCAACATCCGGGTCGTTTCCGTCGCCCCGCTGCTTGCCGAAGCAGTCAAGCGCATCAGCGACGAAACCTCCGTATCCAGCTTATTTGATTAATCGAAAACCCTAAGGAGAATGTTATGACTACCGCTACCAGAACCACCGCTACTTTAAACGCCGCCGTGCGCGATAACGCCGGCAAGGGCGTAGCCCGCGCGCTCCGCCGCGAGGGCCGCGTCCCGGGCGTCGTCTACAGCAAGGGCAAAGAACCCATGAGCATCTCGCTGAAGCTCAACGACCTGACCCTCGAATACAGGCGTGGCCGTTTCCGCTCGCGCCTTGTCGATCTCAATCTCGAAAACGGCCAGACCGTGAAGGCGCTGCCGAAAGACCTGCAGTTCCACCCCGTCACCGACGTCATCGAACACGTCGATTTCATCAAGGTCGAAAGCGGCATGAAGCTGCGCGTCATGGTACCGGTGCGCTTCCTCAACCAGGAAAAATCGCCGGGCCTCAAGCGCGGCGGCGTACTCAACATCGTCCGCCACGAAATCGAATTCACCTGCTCCCCGGAAGCGATTCCCGCGCATATCGACGTCAGCGTCGAAGGCATGGAAATCGGCCAGAGCATCCACATCAACAGCATCGCGCTGCCCAAGGATGTCGTGCCGGTGATCAAGCGTAACTTCACCATTGCCGCCGTCGCAGGCCGCAAGGCAGAGGAAGAAGAAAACAAGGCCACCGCAACCGCGGCCACGACGGCTGAAGGCGCAGCAGCCGCTCCGGCTGAAGGCGCTGCCGCTCCTGCCGCCGACGCGAAGAAGGACGAAGGCAAGAAAGACGCTAAGAAGTAAGAAAGACGTTCCTCGTTGCCCGTTGCCTGTTGCTCGTAAAACATGGCTTCGGGCAACGGGCAACGAACAACGGGCAACGCATGGCTTTCCTCCTCATCGGCCTGGGCAATCCGGGCAAGGGCTACGCCGGAAACCGCCACAATATCGGTTTCATGGCCGTCGACCGCATTGCGGAGGATTACCGTTTTTCACCGTGGTCGAAAAAATTCCGCGGGCTGATCGCCGAAGGGCAGATCGGCAGCGAAAAAGTGATATTGCTAAAACCGCAAACCTATATGAACCTTTCCGGCGAATCGGCGGGCGAACTCGCGCATTTCTATAAGATCGCGCCCGCGCAGGTTATCGTGCTGCACGACGAGCTTGACCTGCTCCCCGGCAAGCTGCGCGTCAAAACCGGCGGCGGGCATGGCGGGCATAACGGGCTTAAAAGCCTCGACGCGCATATCGGCAAGGAGTATCACCGCGTGCGCCTCGGCATCGGCCATCCCGGCGACAAGGACATGGTGTCGGATTACGTGCTGTCCGACTTCACCAAAGCGGAAAGTAAAGACATCGAGATATGGATTACCGAAATCTCCCGCCATATCGGCCTGCTGCTTGCAGGCGACGAAGCGGGGTTCATGAATAAGATCACGGTCGCAATCACACCACCTCCAGTTAAGAAAGAAAAACCCAATGGGCTTTAAATGCGGCATCGTCGGCCTGCCTAACGTCGGCAAATCGACTCTTTTCAACGCACTGCTTTCCGCGCAGCAGGCGCAGGCGGCGAATTATCCGTTCTGCACCATCGAGCCGAACGTCGGCCGCGTCGGTGTGCCGGATGAACGGCTTGGCAAGCTCGCCGCGATCGCCGGTTCGCAGCAGATCATCCCGACCCAGCTGGAGTTCGTCGATATCGCGGGGCTCGTGAAAGGCGCGAGCAAAGGTGAAGGCCTCGGCAACCAGTTCCTCGCGCATATCCGCGAGGTGGACGCGATCATGTATGTGCTGCGCTGTTTCGAGGACGGTGACGTCACCCATGTCGAAGGCACGATCAACCCACTGCGCGATGCCGATATCGTTGAGATGGAATTGATCCTCGCCGATCTCGAAGGCCTGGAAAAACGCCTGCCCAACCTGCAGAAAAAAGCCAAGGGCGGCGACAAGGATGCCATCGCGCAGGTGGAAATCATGGAACGCGCGCTCAAGGTCGTCGCCAAGGGCGACCCTGCGCGGCTTACCGAAACCCGCGACGCGGCGGAGAAGAAAATACTGAAAGAGTTGCAGCTGCTCACCTC
>CAZBUX010000055.1:0-9316 GCA_964495185.1 uncultured Rickettsiales bacterium
TCGAGCGTGAGTTCCCAGCCGGGAGTCTCTTTCAAGAGAGCTGTTACCTGGGCGGCATCCAGCGGCGGCGCGCCGGGAGTGCAGGGAATGCATTTTTTCTGGCTTAACATGGCGCGCTCCTTATATTGGTGCGACTACCTTATCCTTTCAGCCACCCATCGTCAAACCATGAGCGCACCCGTTATCCTCGCTATCGATACCTCCACCGGGGCGTGCAGCGCCGCGGGGTGGAAGGGTGGGCGCGTGACGGCCTTGCGCGAGGCGGCTTACCCGGTCACCCAATCGGCACGCCTGATGCCGATGGTGGAGGAAGCGCTCGCCGCAAGCGGCATCGGTTACGGGGATCTGACGGCGGTAGCGTGCACCACCGGGCCGGGGAGCTTTACCGGCATACGCGTGGGGCTTTCGGCGGCGGGCGGGATATGCTTCGCCGCCAAACTGCCGGGCATCGGGATTACGACGCTGGAAGTGATGGCGTTTGCCGCACGCGGGGAAACGCCGGTGCTGGCGATGCTGAACGCGGGCAAGGGCGAATGCTATTATCAGGGCTTCGATGCAGGGGGAACGGCGCTTTTTGACGCACAGGTCGGAACGGTTGAAGCGGCGCTGACAGCGCTCCCGGGCGCACGCGCCGTGGGGCTGGCGCCTGCGGGTAACGGGGAAATCCCCCACGCCGACACGCTGGCGGCATTGGCAGCCGTTAAAAGCCTTAACGTCGCCTGCCCCCTCGCCCCTTTTTACATCCGCGCGCCGGATGCCAAGTTGCCGGTAAAAAATATCTGACAAGAAGCCGGGATTTGCTATGATGCGCTTCCATTTTACGTATGGAGCCGCTTATGACCTTCCGTCGTCGTTTTTTAACCCTCGCCGCCGCGCTGCTTGGCGTGATGGCTCTCACCCAGTGTAACTCCGTCGAGCCGATTCGCTACAAGCCGCTGTCGTTTTCGCATTACCAGCCGATTTACATGGCGGTGTCGAATATCGAAACGATAAAGGAATATAAATCGCCCGCAAAACCGCCTTATGTCGAGCACCTGCTGCCCTACTCGCCCACCGAAGCGATGGAAATCTGGGTAAAAGACCGGTTGCGCGTGGTGGGCGGCGACCCGGCGATGCAGATCATCATCAAGGATGCGAGCGTAGTGTCAAAGGAGCTACCTAAGCCGCCGGGATTCAAGGGGCTTATCACCAACAGCCAGGATAAAGAATACAAAGCGAGACTCGAGGTCGAAATGCGTATCTACGGGCAAAAGGCGATGTCGGAAGCGAGCATCCGGGTTGCCGCGGAACGTACAATCACCGTGGCGGTAAACGCCAGCGTCGACCAGCGGCAGGTGATCTTCCGCAAGATGATCAGCGACCTGATGGAAACGATCAATTCGGAAGCGGAAAAGAACATGTATATGTATCTGCCGAAATATATCAGCTACTCGCAGACGCCTTAGTAAATTGCCATGAACATCTACCTCCCCATCGCCGAAGTATCGGTTAATCTGTACGTCGTGCTCGGACTTGGGGGGCTCACGGGTGTGCTGGCCGGGCTGTTCGGCGTCGGCGGCGGGTTTTTGATGACGCCTTTTCTGATTTTTATCGGTGTGCCGCCCGCGGTGTCGGTGGCGACCGCAGCCAACCAGATCATCGCTTCGTCAGTGTCGGGTTTCATCGCGCACTGGCGGCGGGGCAACGTCGATTTCAAGATGGGATGGTTTTTGCTCACAGGCGGCATCGTCGGATCGACGCTCGGGGTGGCGATCTTCCGCTGGCTCACGCTTCTTGGGCAGATAGACCTGATCATTTCGCTGTTCTACGTCACCTTCCTTGGGCTCATCGGCGCGATGATGGCGGGCGAAAGCCTGCGCACTATTTTCAATTCAGGGAAAAAACCGCATACGCCAGAAAAACCCAGGCCCGGAACGCGGCTGCCGTTTAAGGTCGAATTTCCGCATTCGAAGCTTTCCATCAGCGCCGTGCTACCCGTCAGCATCGGGTTTTTCGTCGGCATCATGGTGTCGCTCATGGGTATCGGCGGTGGATTCTTCCTGATCCCGGCGATGATTTACGTGCTGGGCATGCCGACCGCCGTGGTGATCGGCACGTCGCTGTTCCAGATTATTTTCATTACCGCCAACGTTACCTTCCTGCAGGCGGTCACCAACCAGACGGTGGATATATTGCTCGCGGTGCTGCTGCTTTCCGGCTCGGTGATCGGCGCGCAGTTCGGCAGCAAGCTTGCGGCGAAACTGCGGGCGGAATATTTGCGTGCGCTGCTGGCCGCGCTCGTACTGGCCGTGGCCACCAAGCTCGCGCTCGGGCTGTTTACGCCGCCGGACAACGTTTACAGTGTCGAGGCGCTGGATGATTAGGAATCGTCATTGCGAGCGTAGCGAAGCAATCCAGTGTGCCGAGTCTTCGGCACGGATAGTCACTATATCGCGCCCACGGCGCTTACGCTGGATTGCTTCGCTTACGCTCACAATGACGTTTGTTTTTATGTGCGCGCCCGCCTTCGCTGCACCGCTGGTATCGGATCTGTCGCAGTACCGCATCGACATGGACGCCAATTTCAGCGGCAGCAGATTATTCCTCTTCGGCGCGCGCAACGATAACGGCGACGTGGTGGCAGTCATCCGCGGCCCGGCGCGTAATTTCGTCGTACGCAAAAAAGAGGAGATCGGGGGGATATGGGTCAACCGCGGCAAGCTGAAATTCTTCGCCGTTCCGGATTTTTACGCGGTGGCCGCCAGCCGCGCGCTTTCGGATATCGAGGATGCAGGGCTTTTCAGGCAACTTGCCATCGGTGAACAATACCTGCCGGGGGTACGGCCCGACAGCATCCCGCAGGCCGAATATGACGAATACGCCAAGGCGCTCGCCGAACACCAGCGCGCCAGCGGCCTGTACGCAGGCGGCGTCACGAAACTGCAATTCATGGGCGAGACGCTGTTTAAAACCACCGTCGGGTTCCCCGGCAATCTGCCGCCGGGAAATTACACGGCGGAAATCTACCTGCTTTCAGACGGCGAAATCACGGGAATGCAGACCATCCCGGTCGCCGTTCGCAAATCCGGCCTCGACGCCTTCCTCTACGGCTACGCCCACGACAGCCCTGCGTTGTACGGCCTTACAGCCGTGGTGCTGGCGCTTTCCATCGGCTGGTTCGCAGGCCGCTTATTCGAACGTGTTTAAGGAGAATGATATGAATACATCCCCCGCCGTCAAGCCGGGCAAATACCTCGTAGGCGTCGACGCACGCGAGGAATCGCGCACGGCGCTTCGCCTCGCCTGCATGAAGGCGCGCCTGAGGCAGGGTTCCGTGGATATGGTGCATGTCGTACCGCCCGCCGATTTCCAGACACTGGGCGCGGTCGCCGACCGCATGCGCGAGGAACGCTTAAGCGAAGGCCAGCAACTGCTCACGCGGCTGGCCGACGAAGCCGCCACGCAGTTCGGCATCGCGCCGAACCTGATTCTCTGCGAAGGCAGCACAGGCGACGAGATCATCGCCACCGCGGTGAAAGACCCCGAAATCATCATGGTGGTGGTAGGCATCGCCGAGCATACCAGCGGGCGCGGCAAGCTCGTCACGTGGCTGGCCAGCCAGCTCGGCAGCAAATTATTTATTCCGATTTTGATGGTGCCGGGGAAGCTGACGGATCAGCAGCTTCAGTCGCTGATATAGCCGCTTTCTTTTTCCACGGAACGATAATCACCGCCGTGCCGGCGATGTAATCGTGCCAGCCCTGACGGCGTTTGCTGAAGGCGATCCATACGAAACCAAGCCCGAGCAGCGAGCCCGCCACGAGATAGCCGCCAATACGCAGCATTATCTGGTAGTCCGAAATGGGTTTGTCGGTGGCAGCATCCACCACGCGCAGACGCATAATAAGCTTGCCGGGCGTGGCCGACCAGAAATGCCAGCATATGGCCGAGAACATAAGCATGACGGTAAGCTGCAGCTTCATGTTCAACACCCAGCGGTCGACGTTTCCGGAGGTTTTCAGGTTATCCCATAGCTTCTGTTTGATCAGCGCAGGATCGGTATCGGGATTCACCTGCATCTCATTTTGCATCTGGCCGATCAGCTCGGCAACGGTGGCGGTCGGTGGCGGCTGGTAGCGGTCCACCATCATGTCGATCATGGGTGCGATAAGCATCAGGATCAGCGAATCGATGGTCACCGCCCACATGCGGCGATTGAACGAAGCGTATTTGATGGATTCCGGCGTTTTCCTGCGCGGACGCAGGCCGGCGTAACGTAGGATGTCGATGCGGGGCGTTGATTTCATGTGCATATCCAGCTGATGGGCGGCGACTGCTTCCAGCGCTCCTGCTTCGCAGGCAGGCGCGGAAGCGTAACCACCGGAATATCCATATGCAGGAATTTCACCAAACTGTCCACCGTATCGGCAATGGCGACTTCGCTGGGAGAGCTTTCGCTTACCACCACAGTATGCAGAGCGGCGCTCCGGCCTTTCAAGGCTTCGGCGGCGGTAAGCGTGTGGCTTATGGAACCGAGATAGCTGCCCGCGACCAGTATTACCGGCCAGCCGAGCGTTTCGATCCAATCGAGCATAGTGTGGTGGTCGCTAAGCGGCGACATGACACCCCCTGCCCCCTCGACGAGCAGGATATCGGTTTCTGGTTTTTCGTGATCGCGGCAGAAACCGGCGATTTCATGCATGTCTAGTTTTTTGCCTTCGCGCGCGGCGGCGAGATTTGGTGCGAGCGGCGCGGTAAAACGCCACGGCGATACGGAGTCGAGCGATTGCGGGTCGACACCGAGGCTTTGCAGGATCAGGGACGTGTCGCTTTCGGGGTCATTCGGTTCGAAGCCGCTGATGACGGGTTTGAGCGCCGTTACGCGTTTTTCCTGCTGGCGAAGCTGCCAGACGAGCGCGGTCGTAACCAGGGTCTTGCCGATTCCCGTACCCGTCCCTGCGATGAAAAAGCGCTTCATGGGCGACGCACCACCAGATACAGCACCTGCCACGTCGCAGGCAGTCCCCCGGGTTTGCGGAATCGTTCGTAGGCGCGCTCGACGGTAGAAAATTGCTTAGGCGTCATGAGGCCGCGTTTGCGGGTGCAGTGTTTATTGGTAGCGCCGATGTCCTTCAGGGCGCGCATCAGGGCGATGGCATCGGGATAATGTTCCACGAGCGGCGCCTGCCGAGCGTAGGTGAACGCAAGGCCGGAGTCGCTTGCCAGCGACAGCCAGTCATGGGCGCGGGCGAAATCGCTGACATGCGGGAAACGGTCGGCGGCGAGGAACGACTGGCGAAGCTCGTCCAGCGTGCCGTCCGCAAGCGTGGCGATTACGGCGTGCGCGCCGGGTTTCAGAACGCGGGCAAGCTCGGAAAATACCCGCCCGGGGTAATTCGACCATTGCAGCATGAGAGAAGAAAATGCACCGTCCATACCAGCATCGGCAAGCGGCAGGGCTTCGGCGTTTGCGACAACGGACAGTCCACGCGCCACACGGCACATGCCGGGGGAAAGGTCCAGCGATAGGGTGCGCCAGAGATTTTTGGTTTCCTTAGCAAATGCACCTGTGCCGCAACCCAGATCGAGGATGAGTGCGTTTTGCGGAAAGTAGTTTTTTGCAAGCAAGGTACTCGCGGCACGCACGTTGCGCTGGAGTATCGCCTGCGCGTCATATTGCGCGGCGGCGCGGCCAAAGGAATCGCTTACGGCGGTGGTATCAAACATGGTGCCGCCCTATCAGCCGTTTCAGTTCGGCGGCATTATGCCAGTGCGGCGCGTGGCCGCAGGCATCCCATTCGATATGCGTCGCGCCGGGAATGGCACGGGCGAAGCGTGCGGATTGTTCCGGCGCGACGACTACGTCGCTTTTGCCGTGGATGAGCAGCGTTGGCGGAAAATTTGAAAAATCGAGTCCGTCGCAGGTATAGCCGTCGAGCAGATGCAGCCATTGCAGCCAGTCGGCGGCCAGCGTACGCTCTTTTTTCTCAGGCGCAAGGTACCCTCGGACGGTATCCGCGTGACCGTCGCCTTTGACGACCAGCTCCCATGCCTTGTCGAGGGTACGTCTGGGATTTGCGGCATAATTGTCGCGGAATTTTTCGAAAGCGTCGCGCTTCATGCCGAGTTTGATTTCAGGTGATTCGACGAACTGGAAAGGCGTGGCGATCAGCGTCAGGCGGCGGGGCCTGGCGAGTCCGGCGGCAATGGCGCGCACAGCGAGCTGCCCACCAAGCGACCAGCCAACGATGTGATCATGGTCGCCGGCGATCACCGCCAGCGCTGCAGCTACGGATTTCTGGCCCGCATACCCGGCATGAACCGCATCCGGAAGGACGGCGGAAAGCGCATCGTGCGGCTGCCCCCAGCCGCTTATGGCTAGGGTTCCTGCTTGCATAGAAAGCCTTCGGCTTTGAGTATCCGGGCCACCTCTTCAATATGTTTCTTCTCATGCAGCGCCGAAAAGGCAAAGCGCAGCCGCGCAGTATGTTCCGGCACAGTAGGCGGACGGATGGCAGCGACGAGGTAGCCATGCTTCTCCAGTAGCTCCGCTGCCGCCAATGCCCTGTCGTTTTCCTGAAGAATCACCGGGACGATGGCGCTTTCGGCGTCTTTCATGCCAAGAAGCGAGGTAAAGTAGCGAGCGTTTTCCAGCGGTCTGGCACAGAGTTCGGGGTTGTTTTTCATGATCCGAAAAGCGGCCAGTGACGCAGCCAGCGCGGCGGGCGGCAGGCCGGTGGAGTAGATCAGGCTGCGGGCGGCGGTGCGAAGATATTCGATCAGGGCTTTCGAGCCGCAGACATAGCCGCCATAGCTGCCAGCCGCTTTGGAGAGGGTTCCCATCTGGATAAGCGCGGGTGCGGAATCGATGAGGCCGAGCCCGTGCGCATCATCAGTCATGAGCCATGCGTCGAAAGAGGCGGCAAGTGCGACAAGTTCGGCGACAGGCGCGCGGTCGCCGTCCATGCTGAAGACGGTTTCGGTGACAATCAGGCAGTTCTGGTACTCGCCCCGACTCGCTTCCAGAAGCATGCGGCAATGATTGATGTTGTTGTGCGCGAAACGCATGAGCGTTGCCCCGGACATGCGGGCGGCGTCCAGCACGCAGGCATGGACGAATTTATCGGCCAGTATCAGGTCGCCCGCACCCACCAGCGCCGGTATGGTGCCGAGATTGGCGAGGTAGCCGCTGCCGAAGATGCAGGCGGCTTCGGTTTTCTTGTATTCGGCAAGCACCGATTCCAGCTCATTATATAAGGGGATGTTGCCGGTCACCAGCCGCGAGGCCCCTGCCCCGGCGCCGTAGGTTTTAAGCGCGGCGGCGGCGGCTTCGAGGATATCGGGGTGGTGCGTAAGGCCCAGATAATCGTTGCAACTGAAGGAAATAAGCTCACGGCCGCCGCGCGTGACCTTCACGCCTGCGCCGCGCGCGGTATCCTTCAGCACGCGCTTCTGGCGTTTGGCCGCCAGCAACTGCATTTTTTGCTGTAAAACCGCGTCTAACGCTGGCATTGTGCTTCCATTCCTCTATATTCCCAAGGCATCAAGGAGACAGGTTCCTATGACCCACCCCGCCATCCGCCATAACTGGCAGGCCGACGAAGCCCTCGCGCTCTTCGCGCTGCCGTTCAACGACCTGCTGTTTCGCGCCCATGAGACGCATCGCACGTATTTCGACCCCAACCGCGTGCAGATTTCCACGCTGCTGTCGATCAAGACCGGCGGCTGCCCCGAAGACTGCGCCTATTGCCCGCAGAGTGCCCGTTTTTCCACCGGCGTCAAGGCCGAAAAGCTCATGGACAAGGCCGTGGTGCTCGCTGAAGCTGCAAAAGCCAAGGCGGCGGGCGCCTCACGCTTCTGCATGGGCGCGGCATGGCGCTCGCCCAAGGAACGGGATGTGGAAAAAGTATGCGAGATGATCGCAGGCGTGAAGGCGCTAGGGCTTGAAACCTGCGCCACGCTCGGGATGCTGGAGCCGAAACAGGCCGCACAGCTCAAAGACGCCGGGCTCGATTATTACAACCACAACCTCGACACCTCGGAAGAATATTACGGCGAGATCATCACCACCCGCACTTATCAGGACCGGCTGGATACGCTGTCGCATGTGCGCGACGCGGGCATGAACGTATGCTGCGGCGGCATCGTCGGCATGGGCGAAGGCCTCGCCGACCGCGCCGGGATGCTCACCACGCTCGCCAACCTTCCCAAACACCCCGAAAGCGTGCCGATCAACCTGCTGGTACAGGTGGAAGGTACGGCGCTTTCCGGCAAGGAAGCGCTCGACGAATTCGCCTTCATCCGCACCATCGCCGCGCATCATGATGCCCGCTTCGTTCGTACGGCTTTCGGCTGGCCGCGAGGCGATGAACGAGCAGACGCAGGCGTTGTGTTTCTTCGCCGGGGCCAACTCGATTTTCTACGGGGAAAAGCTGCTCACCACCGCCAATCCCGAAGCCGACCGCGACCGTATGCTATTCGATAAGCTCGGCCTGGCACCGCTGGAACTGGAATCCTGCCGCGCCGAACAGGCGGCGTAAATTTTCATGAAGCCGGACTGGCTCGAAGCGGGACTGCCGCATATCTGGCTGCCGTACGCGCAGATGCAAACCGCACCCACGCCGCTGCCGGTGGTTGCCACACAGGGCTCCGTCATTACGCTTGCCGACGGGTGCAAGCTGGTGGACGGTATCGCGTCGTGGTGGACGGCGTGCCACGGGTATAATCATCCGCATATTATAAAAGCCATGCAGGCGCAGCTTGAGAAAATGCCGCATGTGATGTTCGGCGGGCTGGTGCATGAACAGGCGCTGCTGCTGGCGGCACGACTTGCGAAACTCACCGGGATGGAGCGGGTGTTTTTCGGCGATTCCGGGTCGGTGGCGGTGGAGATCGCGCTGAAAATGGCGCTGCAATACTGGCGCAATTCAGGCAAGCCAAACAAGGACCGGTTCATCTGCTTCAAGGACGGTTATCACGGCGACACCATGGGCGCGATGTCGGTTTCCGACCCGGAGAAATCGCTGCATAAGGCGTTTCGCAATTCAGTAACCAAGCAATACGTGGTCGATATCCCCACCGACGAATATGGGTTTTCGGAATTCGAATTGCTGGTGGAAGGCATCCACACGCAGGTGGCGGGCATCATCATCGAACCGCTGGTGCAGGGCGCGGGCGGCATGAAATTCCATGGCGCCGACGTGCTGGCGGAAATCCACCGCATCGCTAAAAAATACGGCGTACTGTTCATCGCCGACGAAATCGCCACCGGATTTTACCGCACCGGCAATATGTTTGCCTGCAACGAGGCGGGCATTACGCCAGATATCATGTGCCT
>CAZBUX010000056.1:0-9278 GCA_964495185.1 uncultured Rickettsiales bacterium
GGCGGCACGAGATCGACATACGGATCGTGTTTTGGTGGAATGGCATTGTGCACAGCGGAAACGACCGATTCGTATTGCGCGGGGCCGGTGACCGAAAGCACTTTCGGGTATTTTTCGAGGATGACCTCGGGGCGCGCGCCGAGGCAGCCGGTGACGATGACCTTGCCGTTTTCCTTGAGCGCCTCGCCGATGGCCGAGAGCGATTCGTCGCGCGCGCTGTCGAGGAACCCGCAGGTGTTCACGATCACCACGTCGGCGCCTTTGTAATCGGGCGCGAACTCGTAGCCTTCGACGCGAAGCTGCGTGAGTATGCGCTCCGAATCGACGAGCGCCTTGGCGCAGCCGAGGCTGACGAATCCGATCTTTGGTGCTTCCTGCTTCATAGGGCAGTAGTTCTACCGTATGCTGTGCGGGAAGCAAGGCGCTATTGCGACCGCTTTGGTATCGCTTCAATACCGGTTTGCGCCGCGCGGGAGCAGGAATTTGCCGCCGGGGAACGCTTTGGAGCTATCGGTATTGATAGTTATCAGTCGCTTATTGTGTTTCAGGTTTTCGGGGCGTGAAAAACATGACATTTCTTTGCATTACATTGCATTTTTATTAGCAAGCAATTGTTATTTATAAATATGTCATCCTGAGTGCCGCGAAGGATATTTCTACGTGCGGCTAAGCTCCTTCGCTGGGCTCAGGATGACAGGGAATGATAGGGGGAATGCGAATGGCCCGGAAGGGTGTATTTCCTGTTGCTTGTCATTGCGAGCGCAGCGCGGCAATTCAGATTTAAGCGCCGTGGGCGCGGTATAGTGACCATACGTGCCGCAGACACGGTACACTGGATTGCTTCGCTGCGTTCGCAATGACGGGATTATGCGAATAGCAGCACCGCCGCCCACACCGCGAAGGCGTTGACGATGGCGATGAGCACGGCGGCGCTGCCGGTGTCCTTGGCTTTTTTTGCGAGCGGGTGGATTTCGTGGCCGTGGCGGTCGATGGCGGCTTCGATGGCGGTGTTGATCAGCTCGACGATGATGACGAGGAAGATGCTGGCGATCATGGCGGCGAGCCCAGCACCATTCGGCGCGATAACGCATGCAAGAGGCAGCGCCACGAGGGCGACCGCCACCTCCTGCCGGAAAGCGGTTTCATCTTTCCACGCGGCGGCCAGGCCTTGCAGGGAGAACAGGAATGCCTTGAGAATACGCTGCATAAGTAGATACATAGCGGCCCCGTACCGGCGGGGCAAGGCGCTTTTACCGTTTCTTTATACCGTGTCCATACAGCGAAACAGGCTTTTTATACCAAATAGATTCTATTGGAGGTGCAACAATAACCCTCTATAAGGAGAATAGTATGCGCAGTCTGATCATGTTGCTTCTGGGGGTGCCCGTTTCCATCATCATTCTTTATAATTTATTTTTCTAGAATCATAGGACACCCCGTTTATGCACGAGAAGAAAAACACCATCCTCATCGTCGACGACGAGGAAGAAATCCGCAAGATGCTGAATATTTTCCTCGACACCGTCGAGTTCAAGGTCGTGGAAAGCGAATCGGGAAAACAGGCGCTGCGCATGGCGGCGTCGGTGAAGCCCGATCTTATCCTGCTCGATCTGGGATTGCCGGACATGGACGGCAAAGAAGTTGTGGCGTCGCTGCGCGAATGGTCGCACGTGCCGATCGTAGTGCTGACCGTGCGCTCGGACGATTCCGAAGTAGCCGCGGCGCTGAACGCGGGCGCAGACGATTACGTCACCAAGCCGTTCAGCGCGGAGGTGCTGCTGGCGCGTATCAACGCGAATTTACGCAAATGGGTAGTGCGCGAAGTGGGCGAACCGTTCGTGATCAACGGGCCGATCCGCATGGACCTCGTGCGGCATGAGGTGTTTATCGACAACGAGCGCGTGCCGCTAACGCCGAAGGAATACGACCTGCTGCGCTATTTCATCACCAACCGCGGGCGCATGCTTACCCATAAGCAAATCCTGAAGGAAGTCTGGGGCCCGGCGCATGTGGAAGATACGCAATACCTGCGCGTGTATGTGAGCCAGTTGCGCGAAAAGCTGGAAACCAAGCCAGACCTCGGTAAATCCATCGTTTCGGAAGCGGGTATCGGCTACCGTATGGACATCGTGGAAACGAACGAGGCAAAGGTTGCGTAACGCCGTTTGCCGTTTCCCTAGTAGACTTGCCAATGAAAAAGATGTCAATCCCGGTAACCCCTGTCTATGGCACGTATAGTTACAGTATCGCGCCCACGGCGCTTATGCTGGATTGCTTCGGCTTCGCTTCGCAATGACGGGGATTATTTTATGTAGCGCACGAAGCTCGATATGGTGCCCAGCTCCTGCCCCATCCACACGCAAAGCAGCGTGAAGGGGATCATGCCGATGAGGCTTAAGACGACATAATCGCGATGGCTGATCGTCGAGGCGGCGATGGTATAGTTCACCACGCTGTCGGGGATGGGCATCAGGCGCACGAGCATCAGGGCGATTTTCGGGTGGTGTTCGAATTTGCGGATGAGATAGGGTGTGCGGAACGGGCGGGTGCTGGGTCGGCCGATGAGCTGGCGGGCGATGAGGAAGGTGAGGATCGCGGCCAGCAGGCGGCAAAGCGTCACCAGTGTGGCAACTTCCCAGAAACCGTAGATGACGCCCGCGAGCAGCATGGCGACCGTGGCTACCGGCAAACCCGCAAGCAGGATGGTGGAGAGGATGGAGACATAGAGCAGGTACCCCGTCCAGGTATTGGCGAGGCAGTATTTCTTGAAATGGATGAGCTGCGTTTTGACGGTGCCCGCATGCGCCGTGATATCGGGCAAGAACCAGCAGGCGATGACGGTGAGGATAATGATAAGGCCCAGCGGTTTGGTGTAACGGTACATGAAGCGCTCCTGCGGGTTTAGTTAAAGTAACGCGGGGGCCATAAGCGCGCAGTATGCATATGCGTGGTCGGCGTAATGGACCGGTAAACAGGGACATTTACCGTTTGCTTATACGAAGGACGGCTGGCTTGTACTGAAAATTTGCGCTCTTGCCTCTAGTCTTTGCTTGCTACCCTTAACACTCATAGGAGGCGCTTATGCTTAACTGGATCGTTACATTCTTTATCCTTGCCGTGCTGGCCGCGGTGTTCGGCTTCGGCGGGCTGGCGGCGGATTTCGCCGGTATCGCCAAATTCCTGGCGCTTTTATTCGTCGTGCTGTTCGTCGCCAGCCTGATCTACAGCATGCTGACCGGTAAGCGCGCGAACCCACCCCTTTGATAGCGGTTTAAAGGTTCACGCGTGAAAAAAGAGGGTTCACCGGTAAACGGCGGCCCTCTTTTCTGTTATGCTGCGGGGAACAATAAAGTGAATACCGCGCCGCCTTCGGGGTGGTTCTTTACGGTCACGGAACCGGAAAGGGTACGCATGATCTGGCGGCAGATGGCAAGCCCGAGGCCGGTGCCAGCGTTCTGCTGGTCGCTTTTGGCGAAACGGGTGTATTTGGAAAAAATCTCGTCTTCCTTACCCGCGGGAACCCCCTGCCCGTTATCGCGCACGCGGATGTAGGCGCTTGCGCCCTCCCTGCCGTATTCGACGTCGATCAGGGGTTTTTTTCCGGCGTGCTTGAGCGCGTTGTCGAGCAATACGCCAACCGCACGACAGAGCATGGCGGGGTCGGTATGGGCCGTGATGTCCGCCGCTACCGGCTGCATGCGCAACGTACCCTTTTCGCGCAGCGGGCCGAGACGCACTAAACATTCCTCCAGCATCTGCGTCAGGTCGAACGTCTTGAAGGACGGCTTGATCATGCCGCCTTCAAGACGTGCCATATCGAGGATGTTGGTGATGAAGCTGTCGAGCCGGTAGGCCTCGCCGAGCGCGGAATTGAGAAGTTGCGACTGCTTCTCCTCCGACAGGCGGTCTTTCATGCGCAAATAGATTTCCAGCGAGCCAATGACGGTGGAAAGGGGGGTTTTCAGGTCGTGCGATACCGCTGACAGCATCTCTCGGTGCAGGCGCTCGCGGGTTTCGTCGAAGCCTTCGGTACCTTTATTGTGGTCGCCGACCATCCTGATAGCACTTTTCATTGGTGTGTTGCTTAATTAAAGGTTACCTCAAAATACAAACCGGCGAAAGGAGATAACGCCGAAGCGCTACCTCCTTCCTTTTACGGCCGCCAGGGATCAGCCGCCGTAAATCACGTAGGCGCCTGCGGGGACGCGGGCCTGGATGTTGTTACAGGTTTCGATAGCAGGCTGTTTAGAGGGCACGCGGCCCGGCAGCCAGATACGGCACATGCCGCGCGGCGGGAACATACCCTGCGGCACTTCCATGCGATCGTCGAAGGTGACGTAGTAGCCGTTATAGTCGTAATAACCGGCGCGATCGTAGATATAAGCGGGCGCGCCGGGGGGAACGACAACTACGGGACGCTCTTCGTAATAACCTGCACGGTCGCGGTCGTGGTCGTGGCGATAGCTGCGGCCCGGATCGGGAGCGCGGAAACGCTGCGCGTCGGTAGTGGCGTTCGGCGGCGGCACATAATTGCCGTTGGCGTCGTAATAGCCGTCATTGGGCATGCCGCATGCGCTTAGCAGCGCTACAAGCGACAGAGTGGCAAGGGTGGTGATGGTACGCATAAAACTCTCCTGTGTTTGGTCGGTAAAAAAATTATTTGTCGGTAGCGTCTTTAACGGCGTCACCGATCTTTTCTCCCGGCGTACGGTCTTCAAGCTCGCGCGCGGCTTTATCGACGCCATCAGGCAGCGCGTCGACGGCGTCCCCGATTTTCTGGCCGGCGCTGCGCTGGTCGGGCATGGTGAGCACGCCCCAGGCGAATACGCCGATGACGAGGACGACAAGTAAGAGTAGAAGATTGCGGTTTTTCATAAAATGGCTCCTGATGGTTTGTTGTAGTGGTTATGCGAGTTCGTGTTCGGGAACGGAAGCCGTCTGGAATGACTGCTCCACCACCGGCACTAGACGGTCGATACGCTTGATGGCCCGGCGCAGCTCTTCGCATTTCTCGGCCTGCTCCCTGCTCGCGGGATTTCCGCCTTCGTCTTCGAGGCGGAGCAGTTCGTCTAGCGACAGGTGCAGCTGTGCGCGGGTCTTTTGCAGTATCTCGCGGCCATTGACAGAAATCTTCTGCGCTGCGGAAAGCCCACGGCGATAGGATTCGATCCACCGCTCCAGCGTTTCGACATGCCCGCAGGCGTCGCCGCTGATGAGCGCTTCTTCCGAGCGCACCAGCAGGTGCCGGACTTCGTGCAACAACGCCTCGGCCTCGGTGATTTCCGGAAATGCGGCGATGGGCGGCGTGCCGTTTTCAATACGATGTTCTATCATAATCCCTCCTGATGATTATCGCGTTGGCAGTAATTCGACACTAAGCCGGTCGGTGCAAAGCGGCAGTTCCTAAGAGGGTGGAAAAAAATAAAGAATCGGCAAAAACGGGGGTGTGGTTTCTGTCATTGCGATGAGCGTAAGCGACGCGGCACACCGGATGCCCGGCCTTCGAAGCCTCGCCAGCGTTCCTTGCACATAGCGCATTCCCTAGAAACGGCAGGATAAGGTGAGCGCACCGAATGTAGCGGTGTCGCGCTGTTCCCTGAATTCTCTGGTCATGAATACGTGGGTGTAGGACAGGCGCGTGTTACCGTAGGTCATCGCCACGCCTGCCTGCAACGCGCCGACGAGAATTTCCTTATCGACGCTATGGCTGTCGGCGAAGGTATTGCCGTCGAGGAAGATGTTGCGAGCGACCGCCCTGCCCTCGACGCCCGCGAATAAATAGCCGCCGAGCGATTTGGTGGGCACGAAGAAATCTGAACCGGGCAGGCTCGGGCGGATGCGCGGCGGGCCGTAATCGGCGGGGAGGTCGTAACCGAGGCGGAAGGTGGCGCCGATGGAAGCATCTGTGTTGACGTTGCCGAGGTTAAAACCGGCATGGGGCGTGACGTCGACGCCGGCGCCGAAGGGGGAGAATTCATACATCGCGCGCCACTTGCGCTCCATCGTCAGCACAACGCCGGGCTCGGTTTTGAGCTGGTTATCCCAGCCGCGCGGGATGGGCGAGCCGATGTTGCGGTGGATGAAAGTCTGCGCCTGACGGGCATAGGAATACGGGCCGACGACACCAACGGTGAGCATGACGTTGTCCAGACGTTTGCCGGTGTCGGATACCATGCCGATGGAGCCGTAGAGCCAGCCGCCATACGGGCGATCGTCAGTGATCAGGGGGCGGCGCGAAATTTCCTGCGGGGTATACATGTTCTGGCCCAGCGCGATGCCAATGCGCTTGTTGCCGTCGGTGGAAAGCGGCAGGACGTTATTGGCGAACCAACGCGCCCAGGGGGGAGTCTGCGCCTCGGACGAGAGCCACGACATGCGCACGCCGTTGGTATAATTCTGGTCGGTGCCGCTGAACACGTCGTTTTCGAACACGAAGCTTATGATGGCTTTTTCGTCTTCCTGCGAGCTCGGCGCGGCGTGGGCGGGAAACGCCGCCATGCCAAGCAACAGGGCCGATAATAATGATTTGCGGCCCTGTGCGGGCATAGCGGCGATCCTTTATTGTTCTAGCGACGAAACAATACGCCAAGCACAAGCCCGGCGCCAAGGGCGATCAGGCTCGAACGTACCGGGTTGGTGCGCACTTCGCTGACGACCTTATCGCGGGCATCATGCAGCTGTTCGCCGGCCGTGTCGATATAATTACGCACCTGACGACCGGCCCTGGACGCCATTTCCGTGATGTCGCCTTTGGCTTTATACACGGTGTTTTTCGCTTCGCTGGCGGTGTTGGCAGCGGATTCCTTCGTGGTTGCTGAAAGCATAGTGTTTCTCCTTCTCCTTAGTTTACAGCGCCGTACCCGACGCTTCCGTTTAACTAACAGCAAGCCTGATCAGGAAGCGATGAGGGGAGCGCGCGCGGGTGATAAGGAAACGGTAAATTTGCCGGTTCTTTATCTTTCCGGCGCGTCTTGCCCTTCGCTTACTTATGTCGATGGCGGTACATCGGAAGGGTGACATGGCAAGCGTCGCCGTGATTTCAGTAACCAACGAAAGGGATTTTTTATGAAGAACATGGTTGCAATACTTACCGCTACCGCCGTCATGGCGCTCGTCGCCCCGGCTTACGCGGCCACTGAATCCGCCCAGAACAAGAGCAAGGTGGAATATAAGGATAACGGTGGTTACGAATCCACCCGCACTTCCGAACACACCACGCCGGGCGGCACCAAGCACACCTCGGAAAGCAAGGTCGACGTGGATGTCGATTCCGACGGCAAGATCGACAAGACGGTGAAAACCGAATCCGTCACCGATCCCAAGGGCCTTATGAATAAGGAAACGGATACCGCCAAAACCGAAATCAAGGAAAAAGAACGCGGCGGTTATGTCCAGACAACGGTGAGCAAAAGCACCGATGCCGACGGGACCAACGTGACGATTAAAGCCACCACCGATGTCGATGTCGACGCCGATGGCAACGTCACCACTACCGCTAAAAGCGAAAAGACCGTCGACCCCAAGGGCCTGATGAACAAGAAAACCACCTCCTCCATGACCAAAAGCGTGAACGGCCATGTCGTGGAAGAAAAGAAAAAGTCCAACTAAGCCACTCTACCGCCAGACTAAAAGCACGCCGAATGCTCTCGGCGTGCTTTTTTTATGACGTTTATTGGGTTTGGCTTTGGCGTCGAACAGGGGTATACTCCGGCCTTCATATGACCCGGGCATTATGAAATCGGCGAACAGTATTTTACCAATCCTTCCGGAACGGCAGCAAAGCGAGCTGGCCGTGCATGAACGCATGCTGCTGCAAAGCCTCCCCGCCGCGCTTTATACCTGCGACACCGAGGGCCGCCTGATGGTGTATAACGACGCCGCCGTCGCACTCTGGGGACGCGAGCCGGTGGCTGGCAAGGATCTGTGGTGCGGCTCGTGGCGCATCTTCCATCCCGACGGCACGGCCATGCCGGCTGACAAATGCCCGATGGCCGTCACTATCCGCGACCGCAAGCCTGTGCGCGGCAAGGAAATCATTATCGAACGCCCGGACGGCACCCGCCGCCATATCCTCCCGCAGCCGGAATTGCTGCGCGACGCTAACGGCAGGGTCGTAGGCGCCATCAACATGCTGGTCGACATCACCGAGCTCAAGCGGGCGGAAGGCGATTTGCTGCGCCATCAGGAAGCCCTGCGCCAGAGCGAGGAATTCGCCCGCAGCATCCTCGCCAGCAGCCCCGACTGCATCAAGGTGCTCGACCGAAACGGCTATGTCCTGACCGTAAACGAAGGCGGCATGAAAGCTCTGGAAATCGACGATTTCTCCGAATTTAAAAGCAGCCCGTGGGTGAATTTCTGGAAGGAAGAAGATCACGCGAAAGCCAGACACGCGCTGCATGAGGCGCTGAACGGCGGCACCGCTACGTTTCAGGGGGTCTGTCCTACGGCCAAGGGCGCGGTGAAGTGGTGGGAAGTGATCGTCACCCCGATTCGCGACGACGCAAGCAACGCCGTCACCCGCGTATTGTGCATTTCCCGGGATATCACCGCGCGCAAGCACATCGAGGACAAGCTGCACGAATCCCTCAAGCTGGCCGAGGACGCCAAGGAAAAGGCCATGCTGGCCAATCGCCGCAAGGATGAGTTCATGGCCAATATGAGCCACGACCTGCGCACGCCGCTTAACGCTATCATCGGCCTTGGGCATATCTTAAGCACTACAAGGCCGCTCACCGAAAAGCAGAACCAGTGCATCGAGACGTTGCAGATCAGCTCCGAATCGCTGCTGGCGCTTATCAATGATTTGCTCGACCTGACGAAGATCGAGGACGGCAATCTCCAGCTCGAAAGCATCCCCTTCGACCTGAAACGCGTTCTGGACGATGCCGTGAGCATAGTATCGGTGCGCGCCAATGAGAAAAGGCTCGCGCTTAACGTCAATTATGATGCCCGACTGGAAGACACCTTCCTTGGCGATCCCTACCGCTTCAAACAGGTCGTGCTTAACCTGCTCAGCAATGCCGTCAAATTCACCACGCAGGGTGGCATCGCGGTGCTGGTGGAAATGACCCAGGACAACAAAAGCCATGCCGCCATTGAAATCCGCGTCATCGACAGCGGCATCGGTATCCCGCCCGACAAGCAGGCGAGCATTTTCAGCAAATTCTCACAGGCCGACACTTCCATCACGCGCCAGTACGGCGGTACGGGCCTCGGCCTTACCATCAGCAAGAAACTGGTGACCATGATGGGCGGCACGCTGACCGTAGAAAGCAAGG
>CAZBUX010000057.1:0-9254 GCA_964495185.1 uncultured Rickettsiales bacterium
TGATGATCGTGTTCATCGCAATGATCGTGCTTAGCGTCGGGTATTTCCTGTCGCTGCTGATACGCTTCGCTCTCTCACGCCAGAGGGAGTTTCTCGCCGATGCCGGGGCGGTGGAACTGACCAAGAACCCGTCCGGGCTGATCGCGGCGCTTCGGAAGATATCAGGCAACGCCGACCTCCCTGCCCCCGACGAAGTAAAGCAGATGTATATCGAAAACGACCACGCCTTCCTCGGCATGTTTGCCACCCACCCGCCGATCGCCGCGCGTATCCGGGCGTTGCAAATGATGGGCGGGATGGATATAGAGAAACCTGCCGCCACAGGCCCTTGGGGCTGATATGAGGAATAACTTGTTTTTCGAACACCACATCTTTTGCTGCACAAACCGCCGCGAACCCGGCCATACACGCGGGTGCTGCGCGGAAAAAGACGCCGAAAAACTGCGTGACTATATGAAAACTAAAGTCAAAGAGGCAGGAATCCCCAAAACCCGTATTAATAACGCGGGTTGCTTAGACCGCTGCGAGCTGGGGCCGTGCATGGTAGTGTACCCGGAAGGGGTGTGGTACGCGTGCAAAACCAAGGATGACGTGGACGAGGTTATCCGCGAACACTTGCAAAACGGGCGAATTGTGGCAAGACTCGCACTCCCGAACCCGTAAAACACAGGAATTATGTTCAATAATCTCTCGAATAAACTTTCCGGCATTTTCGATAAGCTGAAAAAGCGCGGCGTGCTCACCGAGGCCGATATCGACACGGCCATGCGCGAAGTGCGCATCGCGCTGCTTGAGGCCGACGTCGCGCTGCCGGTGGTCAAGGATTTCATCGCCTCGCTGAAAACGAAGGCGCTTGGCGTCGAGGTAGTGCAGAGCATCAGCCCCGGCCAGATGGTGATCAAGCTGGTCAACGACCACCTGACCGAACTGCTCGGCAGCGAGCATCAGGCGCTGAATCTCGCCGCAGAACCGCCCGTGGTAATCATGATGGTCGGGTTGCAGGGCTCCGGTAAAACGACATCCACCGGCAAGCTCGCCAAGCGACTGAAGGAAAAGCAGGGCAAGAAAGCGCTCGTCGCCTCGCTCGACGTGTACCGCCCGGCAGCACAGCTTCAGCTAGAACAGGTGGCAAAAGCCGCCGGTGTGGGCGCGCTGCCTATCGTCGCGGGCGAGAAACCGCTGGAGATTACCACGCGCGCACTCAGGATGGCACGGCTGGAAGGCTACGACGTATTGCTGCTCGATACGGCGGGCCGCCTGCATATCGACAGCGAACTGATGGACGAGCTGAAGGCGGTAAAAGCACTCGCCAAACCGCTTGAGACGCTGCTGGTGGCGGATTCGCTCACCGGGCAGGACGCGGTCAACATCGCCAAATCGTTCCATGAGCAGATCGACGTCAGCGGCATTATCCTCACCCGCGTCGATGGCGACGGGCGCGGCGGGGCGGCGTTATCCATGCGTGCGGTCACCGGCCAGCCGATCAAGTTCATCGGCGTCGGCGAAAAGATCGACGAGTTCGAGGAATTCCACCCGGCACGCATCGCCGGACGCATCCTCGACATGGGCGATATCGTATCGCTCGTGGAAAAAGCCGCCGAAAGCGTGAGCCAGCAGGAAGCCGAGCAAATGGCCGAGCGCATGATGCAGGGCCAGTTCGATTTCAACGATTTGCTCGACCAGTTGCGCAAGATGCATAAAATGGGCGGCATCGGCAGCATGCTGAAAATGCTGCCCGGCATGGGTAAATTGCAGGACCAGCTCGCGGACGCTAAGATCGACGAGAAAATGCTCTCCCGTCAGGTGGCTATTATTCTTTCCATGACCCCCGCAGAGCGCCAGCACCCCAAGCTTATCAACGCCTCCCGCCGCGTGCGCATAGCCAGCGGCTCGGGCGTGCAGGTGCAGGATGTAAACAAGATCCTGAAGCAACAGCAGCAGATGGAACAGATGATGAAAAGATTCAAGAAAATCGGCCAGAAAGGCATGATGCGCGGCGGGCTGAACCAGTTGCTCGGGTTTAAATAGCAGCCCTTGCCGTTATCCCGGCTTTCGCCGGGATAACGCGCAATATATTGATTTATATATAATTTTAATTATTACAACGCTGTCATAATCTCCGTCATTAAAACTTCATTGGTTTTTATCGCTTAGCCTTGGCAGAATAAGGATAATAAGTCAGGCTATACTAATAAGTCAGGCTATACCCGGAAGTTATGGAAAACATTCTAGAGCACCTCAAGAACGTCTTCGGCGATGCCGTCACCGGCCGGCGCTGGGCGGCTATCGGCGCTACGGCCGCGCTGGGAGCCGTGGGCGGCCTGGCTGGCTCGGCGTTCGGCGGCGGGCTTATGAATATCATCCTCGGCGCGGTGATCGGCTTGTTCGGCGGCACAGTGCTTGGCAATAAGATCAACGAGTTCGGGAGCCAACTCGGCATCGGCAACGAAAAGCCCTCCGTCCCGTCCCGCGGGCTTGCTCCGCGTGCTCACAATGACGTGGTGGTATCGCATAAATTCGAAATCGAACAACCGGGCGGTCGTGCGGAAACGATCACCGCGCCCATCCCCAAAAAAGAATATTTCGCCAATATCTCTGAAACCGGCAAGCCGCTTGCGGAGGAAATCAACGCGCAGCGGAAGCAGATAGACCTCATCAAGCCCGACGGCGGCGAACAGCAGATCGGCGCCATGCGCGCGCTGCTAGCGAAAGAAGCGCGCGCTACGCAGGTGGTTGCCGACAGCCAGAAATGGGACGAAACCGCTAAAGCGTGGACAGCCCCCGGCGGCGGGCGCGAAAAGCTTATCCAATCGCTGGAGACAGCCAACATGACATTCGCCGGCACCGGCGAAAAGCCGTTCGATCTGCGCGCTGTTCCTGTACCGCCGGTATTTAACGCCAAACTGCCGGAACTGCCGGAAAATCTTGAGCGCTATGCCGTCAATATGCTGAGTGCATCCGGTAACGGAGCAACGGCTGCCGAATTCCGCCAGAAATTCCCCAATCCGCAGGAACGCCTGCATTTCGTGGCAAAAAACGTCGATGAGGAACTTAAAAAGAACCCTCTGCCCGAACTGGGTTTCAAGGAACGTGGTATCTTTAACCCAAAAATCTACACCGAAGCTGTCGCAGACGCTTATAACGGCGAGCGCGACGTAAACTTCGTGGTGACGCCGAAACGCAGTTTTATCTCTACCGCATCGGAAGACGCTTACAAAGCCAACATCAAGGACTACATCGATAGCGGCGACCTGAAAACCGCACGTAAATACGCCGATAAAGCGATCGCCGATTATAAGGAAAAAGCGAACGAGGAACTAAGCGCCGATAAGAAAGAGCGCTGGACCAAAGACATCGCCCTTTTCGAGAAGATTGCCGGACACCTGGAGGCGCGTGAGAAAAAACAACAGGTGGACGCGCTGTTCGATCAGGTCAACCTTGCCGCCGACAGCATCCAGAAAACCGCCGCTGCGCAGATCCCCGCCTATCTGAAGCAAGTCGCGGACCTGCAAGAGCAGAGCGTCCACGCCAACCAGCGCATGGGCCTGCAGCAGGCGCTCAATAAATCCGCACCGCTGCAAAAACGCGACGATTACGAACAGGGCGTCGAAGGTTTTGTCGGTAACGTTCCTACGCCTGCCGTTCCCAAGCCAATTCTGGCAAAAACCGACTCCAAGACGAAAACCGGCAGCCAACTCGGACAGAACTAATTCCCCGCTTTAAGGAATTGCCCATGTACTTCAGGACCGTTTACGATGCCGCATTGAACCGTGTCAGCGGTTATGAACCAGCTACCTACAGCAATCCCGATCCCCTTGCAAAGACACGCATTGATGAAGGAAATTACGTCGTAGCTATCGATTATGCCGCAGACGGACAGTTGGAAAACAGCAAAGCCGCACGCAAACAAGCCGCAGAATACATGGATATATTACGCGCTTCCATGAAGCGCTTCGGGTTCAGGGAAATACAAATGCAGGATATAGGGCGTTCATCGACACTATTGCTGGAATTCGCGCATAACAGCAACGACATGAATAACGCCACGTTCCTGCTGGCGCTCAAAGATTCCATCAACGCGATCAGGCAGAGGCATCCTGCTGATGCAAGGGGCCGCTAACTACGAATGATTCACCGAATACTTTAGCCGCAGCACGGCTTGCTGCAGCGAATTCACGGTCACATTCTCCGGCATGATCACCGGGCCGCAGATAAGCGAGACGTTACGGCGCAGCCAGCGCTTCGGCAGCCAGCGCAGCGGTGATTTAATATCCTTGCGGCTGAAGATGCTGCCCCACAACCCCGAAAGCACCATCGGCACCACGGGTACCGGGTCGCGTTTTAGTATCCATTCGATACCGGGGCGGAAACGGCCCAGCCCACCGGTATAGGTGAGTTCGCCCTCGGGGAAGATGCACACCACATCGCCCGCCTTCAGCGCCTCGGAGATCATGTCGAAGGCACGCTCGACTGCCTTGCGGTTCGGCGCGATGGGAATGGCGTTATCCAGCTTCATCAGGTAATGCACGCCGGGGACGTTGTAGATGTCCTCGTCGATGATATAACGCACGCGGCGGCCGCACCCGGCGTCGATAATCGGTCCGTCTACATACGATACGTGGTTGCAGATCAGGATGGCCGGTCCGGTCGCCGGGACGTTTTCCATGCCTATATAATGAGGACGATAGATAAAGCGTGTCAGGCGGTGCGCGATCTCGCGGTAGAGCGGCGCCGGATCAAAGGAAAATTTACTGCCTTTGGGCATACGTATTTTTGCTACTGCAGCTAGGGCCTGTGCGCGCATGATACCGCTTTTTTATCTCCTTATATTACACCTTTAATAGTTAATTTTTTGCATGTTTCCACTCTACCACAATGGGTTAGTGCGCCCGGCCCGGCATACATGCCCCCCAGGCGCCCAAATACGCATTTTCTGCTTTACCTTCAGCCTATTTACTGCTAAAAAGCGCGACCCTAAACCTTTAAAAAACGCAAGGATGCCATGCCTACCACCATCAGAATGACCCGCGCCGGCGCTAAAAAACGCCCCTATTACCAGATCGTCGTAACCAACTCGCGCAGCCCGCGCGACAGCAAATTCATCGAAAAGCTGGGCACTTATAACCCCATGCTCAACGATGCCGACGAAAAGCGCGTGACCATCAACACCGAACGCGCCAAATACTGGCTCTCCGTCGGTGCGCAGATGAGCGGCCGCGTGCACCTCTTCTTCAATAAGGCCGGTCTGGTCGCAACCAAGCCCGCACAGCGCGCCGAACGCAAACCGAAGAAGGACAAGGGTGCTGAAGCCGCTCCCGCAGCTTAATCCCGTTTAAGCCTTGAAACCCGACACCGGCAGCTTCGTTCAGGTCGCCGCAGTAACTGGCGCGCACGGCGTTCGCGGTCAGGTCAAAATCCGCATCCTTATCCCTGCCCTCGAAGCGCTGCCCGCCGCGCTCACCGATAAGAACGGCAAAATCTACGCGGTGAAATCGCATTCCCAGAAAGGGCTCACCGTCATCGCGAGCCTGAAGGGCATCGACGACCGCAACGCCGCGGAAGTACTGAAAGGCCTCGCACTCTACGCCCCCGCCGATAAAGTACCGCAATCAGCAACCGATGTGATGATCGGCCTGAAAGCCATCCTCGCCAGCGGAAAACCCTACGGCGAAGTCATCGCCGCGTATAATTTCGGCGCAGGCGACATCATCGAAATCCTCCAGCCCGACGGCGAAATTGAAATGCTGCCGTTGAATGAGGATTTCGTGGGGAAAATCGATACGGTGAAAAAAACGGTGATCATTACGCCGCCTGATTATCTTGAAGGCGATAAAGACTAGACGCTACCTTGAGTTCAGCTTGTCCTTATAGTCATCCGCCGCTTTTTGGATCTTCTGGCAAAAACCGAGTTTGCGGTCTTTAAGCCGAGCATTCTCCGATGCCCTACGCACGATTCCGCTGATTTCGCTCGGATACAGCCCATCGCGCTCAGCCATTTTCTCATACGTCGTCATAAGCGGCAGGTAACCGGGGGCGAGCTGGCTTAGGTGATCGTGGTCTTTTGCGAATTGCCGGAGTTTTTCAATGCCGATGGTATTGACAGTTTCGCCGTATTTCAGGCCGAGCGTTTCCATGTGGCATTTTTGCGCTTCCTCGAAAGGCCATGATTTTACCGGTTCCCGGCGTAAATACTGAAGCATCCTATGTATTTCAGCATCGCTTCTTGCCAGCGCCCTGTCGGTGTCTTCTTCCACCGTACAGAAGTGCGAGTCCAAACGGCGCTTCAGCACCTCCATAAAGGTTGCAGACGTTTTTGAATGCATCGGATCGCCAAGCTTTGCTGAATCGATGATCACCCCGGGGTCGATGATCACTGGAACATTCTGACCACTGCGGTCACGCACAATACCAACATTTCTCGCGCTGGCGTCGAAAAGCACGCTATCGTTGTCGTGCAGGGAATTGATCAGCAACTGCCGGATCATTTCCGCTGCGATTTTCTGGGTAATGCCGTATTGCTGCCGGAGGTTCGCGTCTTCGATGATCTCTTTCAGCGTATGCACCTTAGGCAGGATTTCGATCAGGCCTTCGCCGTTGAAATCGACTTTCATGATCGGCTGCAGCACGTTCCAGTTCGTAGAGCGCGTTTCGGCATTGGCTTTATTAACAACACGGAGCATCTGGTGGTTGCTCCCCTCGAATACGATGGCGAACGACCCCCTGTGCGTTTTGGCACCTACACGCATGAAGCCGATATCGCGCAGGCGCGCCTCGAGCATGCGCTCCATGCGATGATCAAGCGCCTGCAACGTACTATTGCGGGAGGCGCTTTCATTCCACTCCTCCCAGAGTTTCCCGAAAACCTCATAGAAGGGCCGGAACTCCGTATAGTCTGGCCGGTTGAAGGGCGGCCTGTGGTGCGATTTGTCCATATGCTCATTCTATACCGCCCGCCATGTATTTTAGTGTTACATTTCCGTGAAATATCGCGTATATGGCTGGCATGAGCCAAAAACCCTTGTTTTCCGCCGTCATGCTGACGCTTTTCCCTGAAATGTTCCCCGGAACGCTCGGGCATTCGCTGGCGGGAAAGGCGCTGGAAAACGGCATCTGGTCTCTGGAAGCCATCGATATCCGCGCGTTTGCCACCGATAAGCACGGCACTGTCGACGATTCCCCCTATGGCGGCGGCACCGGCATGGTCATGAAGCCCGACGTGGTGCATGCGGCGCTGGAAGCTGCCAAAGCCCGCCTTCCCGGCGCTCGGGTCGTCTATACCTCCCCGCGCGGAAAGCGTTTTAACCAGCATATGGCCGAAACCTTCATAAACCAGCCGCTTATCGTACTTTGCGGACGTTTCGAGGGGGTAGACCAGCGGGTGCTCGACCATCACGGCATGGAAGAAGTAAGCCTTGGGGATTTCGTGCTTTCCGGCGGAGAAATCGCGGCGCAGGCCATGCTAGACGCCTGCGTGCGCCTGCTTCCGGGGGTGATCGGCAAGGAATCCGCCCATGCGGAAGAAAGTTTTTCCATAGGCAAAGATAGTGCTAGACTACTGGAATATCCCCATTATACTCGCCCCCCTCAGTGGAACGGTTTGGAAGTGCCCGCAGTGCTTTTATCCGGCAACCACGCTGAAATTAACGCCTGGCGGCTAGAGCAGGCAAAAAAAATAACGCAAGCCCGCCGCCCGGATTTGCTCGAAAAGGAATAGGACCATGAACACGTTGCAGAAAATCGAAGCCGCCAATCAGGCTAAACTGTCTGAGAATAAGCGCGTCGACAAGTTCGACGAAGGCGACACCGTCATCGTCAACGTTCGCATCATCGAAGGCGACAACGAGCGTATTCAGGCGTTCGAAGGCGTCGTCATCGCCAAGCGCAACAACGGCGTGCGTTCCGCGTTCACCGTCCGCAAGATCAGCCACGGCGAAGGCGTCGAGCGCGTATTCCCCGTATTCTCGCCGCGCGTCGAAAGCGTCGTGCTGGTGCGCAAGGGCAATGTCCGCCGCGCCAAGCTGTACTACCTCCGCGGCCGTACCGGCAAAGCGGCTCGTATTACTGAACGCAAAGACGTCGATACCGCAGCAGCGGCCGAATAATCGTGAATGGCGGGTGGTGAGTCGTGAATGGTGACATATGACTTCACCAACCACCATCCACTAACCACCATCCGCTATGTCTAAAACCCTCTACGACAAAATCTGGCAATCCCACCTCGTGCATGAGGCCGATGACGGCACGTGCTTGATGTACGTCGATCGCCATCTCATCCATGAAGTCACCTCCCCGCAGGCGTTCGAAGGCCTGCGCGTCGCGGGACGCAAAGTGCGCCGCCCGGACGCCACGCTCGCGGTTCCCGATCATAACGTGCCGACCACGCCGGAGCGTAAACAGGGCATCATCAAAGACGAAACGTCGCGTATCCAGGTGCAGACCCTTGCCGATAACGCGCGCGAATTCGGCATCACTTATTATGCGATGGACGACAAGCGACAGGGCATCGTGCATATCGTCGGCCCCGAGCAGGGTTTCACGCAGCCCGGCAACACCATCGTCTGCGGCGATTCGCATACCTCCACACACGGCGCGTTCGGCGCGCTGGCGTTCGGCATCGGCACCTCGGAAGTCGAGCACGTGCTCGCCACGCAGACACTCATCCAGCGCCGCGCGAAAAACATGCTCGTGCGCGTGGACGGCAAACTCGCGCCGGGCATTACCGCCAAAGACATCACGCTCGCCATCATCGGCAAAATCGGCACGGCGGGCGGCACCGGCTACGTTATCGAATACGCTGGCGACGCCATCCGCGCGCTTTCCATGGAAGGCCGCATGACGGTGTGCAACATGTCCATCGAAGCTGGCGCACGCGCCGGGCTCATCGCGCCGGATGAAACCACTTTCACGTATTTAAAAGGCCGCCCGCAATCGCCAAAAGGCGCCGACTGGGATAAAGCCCTCGCCTACTGGAAAACCCTGCCTTCCGACGCGGGCGCGAAATACGACACGGAAATCGTGCTCAACGCCGCCGACATCGCGCCGCAGGTAACATGGGGCACTTCGCCTGAAGACGTGCTGCCAATCACCGCCACCGTACCCGCGGGCGACACGCCTACCAAGGCGCGCGCGCTGGAATATATGGGCCTGACCGCGGGCACGAAACTTACCGACGTTCCTATCGATAAAGTATTTATCGGCTCGTGCACCAATGGCCGCATCGAGGATCTGCGCGAAGCCGCGAAACTCGCCGAAGG
>CAZBUX010000058.1:0-9141 GCA_964495185.1 uncultured Rickettsiales bacterium
AGCTGCACGTGCAGAAGCTCGGGCGCGGCTTCGCGTGGCTCGATACCGGCACCAACCGCAGCCTTATGGAAGCGAGCAATTTCATCCAGACGTTGCAGGACCGCCAGGGATTGCAGATCGCCTGCCTTGAGGAAATCGCCTATACCAAGGGCTATATCGACGCGGCGAAGCTCGAAGCGCTCGCGGCCGCCATGGGCAAAAGCGATTACGGCCTCTACCTGCGCCGCCTCCTGCAACAGCAGGCTTAAGGCATGCAGGCGGTTATCCAGAGTCGGGCGATTACGGGCTGGCAGGGCGCGGCCAAGCGGCTCGTGGATATCGTCGTGGCGCTGAACGCCATCATCGTTTTCCTGCCGGTGTTTATTATCGTGCCGATTCTCATCAAGCTCGAAGATCCCGGCCCGGTGTTTTTCCGCCAGAAGCGCTTCGGTTATGGCAATAAGCTGTTCGACTGCCTGAAATTCCGCAGCATGTATCTCGCCGATTGCGCCGACAAGGAAATACGCCTCACCGAGCGCGACGATCCGCGTGTGATGCGCATCGGGAAGTTCATCCGCCGCACCAGCCTCGACGAATTGCCGCAATTCCTGAACGTGCTGATGGGCGATATGTCGGTAGTCGGCCCGCGCCCGCATCCGCCGGGGGTGAAGGCGGGCAGCCGCACCTACGAGGAAGTAATCGGGAATTTTTCCGACCGTTACTGCGTTAAGCCGGGGCTTACGGGGCTCGCGCAGGTCAACGGCGCGCGCGGCAACACCTTCACCGAGGTTGATATCCGCCGCCGCTTTGATTATGACATGGAGTATATCCGCAACTGGTCGCTCTGGCTGGATATCGTGATCATCGCGCGCACGATGGTCATCGGTTTCGTCAGCAAGAACGCCTTTTAGGATGCGAGCATGAAAACCGCGCTGATCATACCCACGCTGAACGCAGTGCCGCATCTGGCAAAACTCCTGCCCGCGCTTACCGCGCTTTCGCCGCAGCCGGACAAGGTGCTTTTCATCGATTCCACTTCCACCGACGGGACGCAGGCGGCTATCGAAGCAGCCGGTTTTACCGTGCACGTCATCCCGCGCGCGGAATTCGGGCACGGCAAGACGCGCAATCTCGGTGCGCGCATGTGCGAAGGCCACGATATTCTTATTTACCTGACGCAGGACGCGATCCCGGCGGGCGTTGACCTCGTTGCACGTATGGTTGAGCAGTTTAAAGATACGTCGGTGGCGGTCGCCACCGGGCGGCAATTGCCGCATGAGGGCGCGAATGTCGCCGCCGCTTTCGCCCGGCTGCATAATTACCCGCCGGAAAGCCACCGCACTACCGCCGCCGATATCCCCGTGCGCGGGCTCAAGGCGCTGTTCTGCTCCAATTCGTTTGCCGCGTACCGCGCTTCGGCGCTGGCAGCGGTGGGCGGGTTTCCTGAACATCTGCCGATGGGTGAGGATCTGGCGGTGACGGGGCGTTTCCTTGAGGCGGGCTATACCAGCGCGTATGTGGCGGAGGCATGAGTTTACCATAGCCATAATTACAGCGTGGTTGAGGAATTCCGCCGTTACTTCGATATCGGGACGCTGCTTATGGTCGATCCGTGGCTGCGCGCGCGTCCGATGAAAACCGGAGGCGAGGGGCTGCGCTACGTGCAAGCCGAAATGAAATACACGCTCGCAAACGGCAAATTCGACGATTTTGTTTCCATCTTCCCGCGTACGCTTGCAAAATATGCCGGGTTTCATCTGGGCCGTATCCATGAGCGCTTGCCGCGCTCCATGCTTCTGCATATGAGCATGCATAAATATTTCTGGCGGACGTAGGCAGCATGACCGTCACGATCATCGGAAAATCCAGTTTCATGGCGCAGGCGGTACGGGAAAAAGCCCCGAAAGACTGGTTGTTCCTGTCGCATACGGAGGCGCTTGCGAATGACGGTTGGGTGAAGGGTGCTACCTGCGTGGTCAATTTCGCCTTCGATCCGGCGCTGCGAAGCGGCCCCTACAGCGCCGATGCCGATGTAGACAGCAAGATTGCGAAGATGATCGCGGGCTCCGGGGCGCATTACGTCATGCTCAGCTCGCGCATGGTATATGGGCGGCCCGCTTCCGGGGGGCGGATGCAGGAGGGCGATGCGTGCGACCCCATCAACGCTTACGGGAAATCCAAGCTTGCCGTCGAGCGGTCGCTGGCGGGCATTCTGGGTAAAGATAAGCTCACCATATTGCGGCTTTCCAATATTTTCGGCATTGAGCCCGCGCGGCGTTCGTTTTTCGGGATAGCGCAGGCGGCGCTGGCTCGGGAGAACCGGATTGTTTACGACATGAGCCCGCTTACGTGCCGGGATTTCCTGTCGGTGTGGCGGTTTGCCGAGGCGCTGATAGCTATCGCTTCGGCGCCGAAGCCGGGACTGTATAATCTCGGGGCGGGTTTTGGCATTGAAACGGGCATGATCGCGCAGTGGCTCATTGAAGGCTACGGCAAGGGCGAACTGCACATCAACCGCTTCTCGCATGACGACCAGTTTTACCTCGATATGGAAAAAACGCGGGCGGCTTACGTTATTCCCACCGTTACCGCCGAGGATTTGCGGCAGGACTGCCTTGCCTGCGGGGATGCGCTGAAAACATGGAAGGACGCCGCCTGATGCCCGTGCTCCTTACCATCGTCATCGTCAATTACAAGACCGCCGAACTGGTCTGCAAAGTCGTCGATACCGCGAAAAAAGAAGCGGCGGCGGATAACGTGCCGGTGCGGATCATGGTGGTGGATAACGGCTCGGGCGACGGCAGCGTGGCTACGATCAGCGCTGCGCATCCCGATATCGAAGTGATCGATTCCGGCGGGAATCTTGGGTTTTCCAAGGGGAACAATATCGCGCTGAGGACGGTTGCGAGTCCTTACGCGATGCTGCTTAACAGCGATGCCTTCATCCAGCCGGGCGCGTTTCGCCGGTTGATCGACCTGATGGAAGCAAATCCGGAAATCGGTGTGATCGGCCCACGCGTGCTGAACCCCGACGGTACGGATCAGGATTATCCGCGTGCGTTTCCCACTATTTCCGAAATGGCCATACGTGCGCTGAAAGGCCCGCAATTTCCGGCGCAGGGAAAAGACCCCCATGCGCCCATCGCCATCGACCGCGTGCATGGCTGCTGCCTGATGACGCGAAAGTCGGTGCTGGAGCAGATCGGCCTGCTCGACGAGCAGTTTTTTATGTATGACGAAGATATGGACTGGTGCCTGCGGGCGCAGAAAATCGGCTGGAAGCTGTTTTTAGTGCCCGACGCCACCGTTATCCATCTTGGAGGCCAGACATCGGGCCGTGCGCCGAGCGGCAGGCGGCGCTCCGCCACGCTGCGCGCATTCAATCCGCGCATGAGTTTCGAGCTGCGCAAAAGCCGCTATATACTTTACCGCAAGCACCGCACGCCGTTTGAAATCATTATGCTGAAAGCGCTTACCGACGCGGCGCTCGCAGCCGGGTGCCTGCTGGCGGTGCCGGCGCTTTTTAATAAGGACGACCGCGCGTTTGCGCTGAAACGTATTAAAGGCAATCTGGCGATCATCGGCATCAACCCGTTTGCGCTGGAGGTAAGGCCGTGACAATCGCCATTCCCACGCGCATGGATTTCCTCGGGCTGGCATTCGCGGTGTTCTTCGGCTTCATCGCTGCGGTGCTGGCAGTGCAAAGCCCTGTCGTTGGCGTGGCTGCAGTGGCCGGGCTGGTGGGGCTGTTCATCGTCACGCGACGTCCGGAGATTCCGTTCAGCCTGCTGGTGCTGAGCTTCGCGATCCCGGTGCAGAAATCGGTGGCGGGGATTCCGCTCAACATGGCCGACGGCATCGTGGTGCTGTGGGGGCTGGCATGGCCGCTGTTCATGAAACGCAAGGAAAACGACGGCCAGCCGTTTCCGCTCGGCTTCATGCTGGCGGCGGCGTTTCCGCTGATCCTTAGCGCGGTGCTGTCGCTGATCGGCGCGGAAAACGTGAGCGGTAGCCTGAAACAGGCGATACGCCTCGTGGAGTGGTTCATGGTGCTGCCCATCCTCATGGCGTCGTTCCGCATGGATAAGTCATTCTGGTACTGGATGAGCGCGGTATTCCTCAGCGTCCCGACGCTGTTTGCAATCGACGGCGTGGTGGAAGTGCTCAATAACGGAAACTCGATTACGCATATGCTCGGCATTAATCCGCCGATTCCTTCGAAAGAATTCAGTACGATCCGCCACACGTTCGACGTGTCGGGCAGGGCGGGCAGTACGTTCGGCGGCGCGCAGGGGCTGGCCATGTACCTTGCCATGATGATGAGCGTGGTGATCTCGGTGGCGATATTGCCGCCGAAGCCGCTGTTCCGCACGCTCGCGTTGGTGTCGCTGGCGATTTGCTGCGCGGGATTGTTCGTCGCCAAATCACGCGGCGGTTTCCTTGGCGTTATAGTGATGGGTGCGGTGATCGTGCTGGTCACTAAGCCGCGCTTCGGGATCTCCATGCTGGTATGCGGCGCGGTGGCCGCGCTTACCGGGTTCTTCGCATTCCTCCTGTGGTTCGGCTGGAACGGCACGATTACCGGACTCGTGCCGGGGCGGCCAGAGGCGGTGCTCGACCGGCTCATCATCTGGTCGCGGGCGTTTTCCGTGTTTGGCGAGCATCCGTTGCTTGGCGTGGGTTTCGCGGGGTTCCGCGACGCAGTGTATAACAGCGGCGGGATCCAGCTTAATGTAGAGCTTGGGTATGAATCGCTGCATTGCCATAACACCTATCTGGAAGTGCTGACCGGCACGGGGATGCTTGGTTTTATGAGCTATCTCTGGTTCCTTGCCGCCTGCTTCCGGCATCTGCTTAAGGCGTGGCGCGCTCGCACGGGGGCGGCTTCGGATTGCTTTATCCTCGCGGCTATCGGTGCGCTTTCGGCGTATATGGTGTTTGGCATGGTGGATATGCTCTTCCTGCAGAACATGCATTTAATCCTGGTATCCATTCTTTGCCTCGGCGTTATGGCCGGGCGGGCGGGGCGCGCATGAAGATCGTACATTTCGTTGAATCGCTGGATATCGGGGGGCTGCCAAATTATGTCTTGCAGCTGGCGGAGCTTTTCCGCGAGGATTTCGATTCGGTCGTCATCGCCCATATGGGCGATACGATTAACAAGAACCTCGAAACGGACGGCTTCGACATCGTGCGCGTCGGCTCCGCCGCGGAGCTGGGGATGCTTGCGCCCGACCTGATTCATGTGCACCTGCTCAGCGACCCGGAATTCCTGCAAGGGCTGTTTACGCTCGGTGTGCCGCTTATCCGTTCGTTCCACGATTATACTTCCACCTGCCTGCGCCGCGGAAAGCGCCGCTGGCCGGGCGACCGCTGCCAGCGCCCGCTGGGCATGAGCTGAGCGGCGATCGGCTGCGTGATCAAGCCGCCGAAGCCGGGAAAATTGTTCGAGCTGGCGGACCTGCGCGGGAAAATCGCCGAACGCGACCTCTACCGCAATTTCGACGCGCTCATCACCGGCAGTAACCATATGACCGGGATGCTGCACAAAAACGGCTTTGCGCCGGAGCGCGTGTACACCATCCCGTATTTTAGCCGTTTCGCCGAATATGCGGATGTCCCGATGGCCAAGGAACTTGGCGCCGCTTCTGCGCGCCCGCTGGAGCTTTTGTTCTCCGGGCAGGCGGTGAAGGGGAAGGGGCTTGAAATACTGGTAAGCGCGCTGCACGGTGTGCGCGGCAACTGGCGGCTCACCGTATTCAGCGAAGGCGTGCGGCTTGAGCATGCCAAAACGCTGGCGGCTGAGCTTGGTATCGCTGAGCGCATCGATTTTAGGGGATGGGTGACGCAATCGGCGCTGGCGGAGGCGTATCGCAGGGCCGATTTGTTCGTACTGCCGTCGATATGGGACGATCCGGGGCCGCTGGTGGGCATCGAGGCGATGTCGTTCGGCACGCCGGTGGTCGGTTTCGCGGTGGGCGGCATTCCCGATTACCTGATCGACCGTAAAACCGGTTTTCTCGTCACCGACACTACAGCGGCGGGGCTGCGGCGCACCCTGCAATTCTGCGTGGAATCGCCCATGATGCTGCCGATTTTAGGGGCGGCGGGGCAAAAGCGCGTGGCCCTGCACCATACGCCTGCCATACATAAGGAAAATATTTCAATGGTTTACAACAAGGTGTTGAAAACCGGTGAAAAAACGTATTAATCACACCGTATAAACAACAGGATATATGCTATGACCATTGAGAAACTGATCCGCGCCTTCGTGCCTTCCACGGCGTCGCTTACCTACCGCCCGGCGTTCAAGCTCGCTTCGCGGCTGTTCGACATTATCCCGCAGATGATGTTCCGTGAGCTGCGCGACCTGCCGCCGAACTACATGCGCATTCGCATCGGCGCGGGGAACCGTTTGTTCTCCAACCACATCAGCTATCTGATCGGCGCCAAGAATTTCTGGTATTACATGTTCGCGCACGGCGTGGTGTCCTCGCAGTCGACCATCGTGGATATCGGCAGCGGCTGCGGGCGTTACGCTCACCATATGCGCGATTACAATTTCAAGGACGAGCGCTTCACGGGCCATTATTACGGCATCGATATCGATCAGGAAATGCTCGACTGGTGCAAGCAGCGTTTCGATAAGGAGCGCTTCACCTTCATCCACTCCAGCCATACCAGCAAAACTTACGAAAACGCCGCACCCGGCGATCGTCGTTTCCGTTTTCCCATCGAAGATAACAGCGCCGAGCTGGTGTTTTCCACCTCGCTTTATACGCATTTGCTGGAAGAGGAAGTCGAAAACTATACGCAGGAAGCGTTCCGCGTGCTGAAACCCGGCAGCTACATGGCGATGTACGTGTTCAGCATGGACAGCCCGCCGCCGACCTTCGGCACACGCCATACGTTCGCGCACCGCATCGGGCCGGCTTATGTCGAATCGATGGCCAATCCTGAAGCCGCTGTGGCTTATGAGGATTCGTACCTCATCGGCGTGGCGAAAAAAGCCGGGTTCAACGATGCACGCATCGTGACCGTGCAGGGCGAGGCGCAGCCGATGCTGCTCGCGCGCAAAGCACAGGCCATCGACCTTAAACGCGCGGCATGACCCTGCTGCAACGCTGGCTGGCCTACGTTCGCACGCCGACCTCGCACCGCAGCGAGCTGGTGTCGGTGCAGTGGCTGCGCGGGCTGGCGGTGTTCATGGTGCTTGTGTACCATGTCGAGGACGTGGCGCGGCTGTTGCCGGAATTCCATGATTTCCAGACGTTCTGGGTGCATCTGGGCTATTCGGCGCCGGATTTGTTTTTCGTCATCAGCGGTTTTATCATGTGCTACGTGACGTTCGGCATGAAATTCGAGCCGAGGCGCTGGCTGGTCAGCCGTATCGTGCGTATTTACCCGCTGTATATCCTGTTTACGTTCCTCGCTTTCATGGTGTGGCTGGTCAATCCGGCCATGACGATGGGGGCGGGGGTGCAGACCTGGGAGAGTATCACAAAATCGTTTCTCATCCTGCCGCAGGCGGGGTTGCCGCTGGTGTTCGTCGGCTGGACGGTCGAGCATGAGATGGTATTTTATTTTCTTGTGTTCTGCGTGGCCGCACTGGGCGGCAGGGCAGGGGCGCTGACGGCGGTGATCGGCGGGCTTTCGGTGCTTGCTTCGCTGCGCTGGTTACTCAAGGATACCTATCCGCAGCTTGATTTCTGGGATTACCATTTCCTGTCGCTGTTTATGGTGGAATTCCTTATCGGCGCGCTGATATTCCAGTTCCGCGAGCGGCTGGCAGGGTTGGGGTATATCGCGCCTCTTATCGCCGCTGTGGGGTTGTTCCTGTGGGGCGGTGCGGTGGCTGAATCACAGACGATCAACAACGAAACCCTGCCGCGCGTGCTGATCTTCGGCAGCGCTTACGGGTTGCTGCTGCTGGCGTTCGTCAACCGCGAACTGGCGCGCAGGGCGAAGGGGCATGATCATACCAAAACCCGACGCCCGTTCATGGCGGTGGTCGGTGACGCTTCGTATTCACTGTACCTGCTGCATCCGTTCGCTTTGTCGGCAGGGGCGAAGATCATCAACGTGTTGCCCATCGGCGGGTTTGCGGCAGGGGCGTGCGTGATCGCGCTCGGGGTGCTGACGCTTGCGGGCGGCATCGTGTTTTACAATTTCGTTGAAAAGCCGTTCCTGCTGGCGATGAAAAAAGTGACGTCGGGGAAGAAACGCGAAAGCGGCGCTTAGGCGATGATGTCCACCGCAGCCGCAGAGGCGGGCGTTTGCGGGATGCCCGCGGGCATCAGAAGCTTTTCCGCAGGTTGCACGGCTTGCACGGGCACGGCGGGCTGGCTCGGGGCAGCAGCCTGAATCGTGGGTACATCGGCAATCGGACTTACGGACGGAATCATAGAAAAACTCCTGTTAAACTTCACGACGCTACATGCGCCACTCATCATTAATAGCACATAAAAATAAAAAAGCAATTAAATCATGGCGTTATGTATTTTTATGCAACAGGGTCATCTGGCGGCATGCGCAAACCCGCTCCCAGCCTCATAATTGCAGCGTATTTATCTAAAATTGCAGCTAAAAAACACGAATAAACAGGAGGTAAATGCCTTTTGTAAATGATTTCTTTACTATCGTCATGCTACGATCACAGGCTAAAATATGGTTTGAATCCTGATGCTTCTGGGTACGCATAATGCGCAATGTGAGCATGACGGTGGAATAGGATCATGGCGGATATCAGTGCGCTAACCACTACCCAGTTTTCTTCCCTGTCGACGACACGTATCGCCGCGCTGACGACCGCGGATATATCGAAGCTGACTACCAGGCAGGTTGGCGCGATCACCTCGACGCAGATCCAGTCGCTCAGCACCACGAATATCACTGCGCTTACCACCTCACAGGTAAAGCGCCTTTCTACCCTTTCTCTGTCGGCTATCGCGCCGTCGCAGTTTGTATTCAACGCCGCGCAGCTTGCGGTACTGGCCGCGCCGCAGGTGCAGGCGCTTTCTACCACCGGTTTGCAGGTGATAACCGCTACGCAGCTCGCCGGGCTCACCGACGACCAGATCAGCGCCTTTTCCACTACGCAGCTTATCGCGCTGCCGGATGATGGCACCACGTTCGGACCACTTACGACTACACAGATCAAGG
>CAZBUX010000059.1:0-9057 GCA_964495185.1 uncultured Rickettsiales bacterium
GGGGCTTTGAGCGAGCGCCTACTATAAGCATCCGGCGGCGGGGGTCAAGATTGGCTTCTTGACCTCTCCCGCATACGGCCTCTCATGGGGTTTATGCGATATTCCAGCCTGTTCAATCGTTTGACGGCCCGCGCGGGGCTTTTCCTCGCAGGCGCGGCTGCGGCTGCGGCGCTTGCCGGGGCATTGGTGGCGCAGTACGGCTTTGCCTTGCACCCGTGCGATTTATGCCTGTACCAGCGTTATCCGTATGCGCTCATTGCTCTCGTTGCGTTTCCGGCGGCGATTTGGGTGAAGCGCCCGGGGGTGCAGCGCGCGTTGCTGCTGCTTTGCGGCCTGCTGTTCCTTGCCGATGCGGGCATCGCGTTTTACCACACGGGCGTGGAGTTCGGCTGGTTCAAGGGGCCGGACGCCTGCTCGGCCACGGATGCGGGCGAGATGACGCTGGAGGAAATGCGCGCGGCGATCATGAACGCGCCGCTGGTGTCGTGCGGGCAGGCGATGGCGTATTTCTTCGGGCTTTCGATGGCGGCGTGGAACACGATTTTTGCCGCGCTTATGAGCGCGCTCGTTCTATGCGTATGGCGGAAAAAATTATGACGGCGGAAAAACGCGTCCTTCCCGGCGACTACAGCCGCGAGGAAGAAATCAGGCGCATGATCCGCGTCAACCACGCGGGCGAATACGGCGCGCAGCGCATTTATGCCGGGCAGATGGCGGTGCTTGGCAAATCGGAAGTCGGGCCGCTGCTTAAGCATATGGCCGATCAGGAACAGCAGCATCTCGATGCGTTTTCCGGCATGATGACCGAACGCCGCGTGCGTCCCACCGCGCTTATGCCGTTGTGGCACGTCGCGGGCTTTGCGATGGGCGCGGCCACGGCGCTTATGGGAAAAAACGCGGCGATGGCCTGCACGGTGGCGGTGGAATCGGTGATCGACGAGCATTATGCGAAGCAGGAAAAAGTGCTGGACGACAGTGAAAAAAAATTAAAAGACACGATCGCGCAATTCCGCGCCGACGAAAAAGAGCATCACGATACCGCGCTGGCGCACGGCGCGGAATCGACGCCCGTTTACCATATCTTAAGAACTGCCATTATATACCAGACTAAGTTGGCGATCTGGTTGTCCACGCGCGTGTAGCGCTAGATACATCATCGTCGTCTCGATGGAATATTTACTACTAGATATAGTAGTGAAAACTGGTATGGTGGCGTAGTTAATGTTCAAGGGATCATATCGCCTGATGCGCGCAAGCAAGCTTCCGTCTCTGTGCCTGCTCGGATTTCTCGTTTCGAGCTGCTCCGGCAGCGAGTACGGCATATTCGACAAAGATAAAAACGATCTCATTGACCGCGACGGGAAACTCACCCGCGAAGATTTTAAAAACCTCCACGACATGGCCGCCTATGAAAAGCCGGGCGGGCCCACGGTTTCTGCTGGCGTTCTCGAACCGCCGGTGCCGGAACTCGCCGAAATCCTCGCCGCGCCCAAGCCCCCGAAAATCGCCGCTGCCCAGCTCGTGTCCGTGGCGGTGACCGACGACGTGCCGCTTAAAGACGTCCTCATCGAACTCGCGCGCCTCGCCAATGTCGATATCGAGGTCGATTCCGGAATCACAGGCGGCATCAATTTCCGCGCAAAAGATAAGCCCTTCAACGAAGTGGTCGAGCGCATCGCCGACATGGCGGGCCTGCGCTACACTGTGAAAAACGGCGTGCTGCGCGTCGAGCGCGACCTGCCGTATATCCAGACCTACATGCTCGACATGCTCAACATCGAGCGCAGTTCGCAGGCCAGCATCGGCGTCAGTTCGCTCGGCTCCACCAGCGGCAGCGGAAGCAGCAGCTCAAGCGGCAGCAGCGGTTCCAGCGGCAGCAGCGGAAGCTCCGGCAGTTCCAGCAGCGGTGGCGGCGCCGGTTCCAACTCCAGCATCACGGCGGCATCCAAGAGCGATTTCTGGGAAAAATTTGAAGAAAGCGTCACTCGCATCCTCGCGCTCCAGCCGAGCAACCTTGTCTCCTCCACCAGCATTGCTTCGACGCCGGCATCGCCGCCCGCGCCTGCCGCAGCTACGGCGACCCCCGCCGCCGCCGGTTCAGGCGTATCCGCTCCCGCCCCGGTACCCGTCGCCGCGCCTGCCGCTACTACGCAGGGCGCAGGCAATAGCAGCAATGTCGGCACGTTCTATTCGCTCAACAAGCAGGCTGGCACCATCACCGTTTCGGCTACCGAGCGCCAGCACGCCATGATCAAGCGCTTCCTCGAAGCGATTCAGGCGAATGCTTCTTCGCAAGTACTTATCGAAGCCAAGATCGTGGAAGTCACCCTCAACGACAGCTATCAGAGCGGTATCAACTGGAGCAAGCTCGGTGGCACCAGCGTAAGCTTCGCAGGTGATCTCGATGCGGTTGTCGCTTCTTCCTCTACTCGTTCCCCGCCCGCCATCACCATCCTTAAGGAAAACATCCTGCGCCATAATAACCTCGACCTTTCGGCGGCGGTTAAGCTTCTCGACGAGTTCGGCACCAGCCGCGCGCTTTCCAGCCCGCGCCTGAACGCGATGAACAACCAGCAGGCAGTGCTTTCGTTCGTTGAAAACGTCATTTATTTCACGGTGGAATGCGAAGTCACGCCCGGTACGGCGGCCACCGCCACCACCGCCGCCACGCAGCCGACGCTGGAAGTGACGCCGGAAATGCATACCGCGCCGTTCGGCATCATCCTCTCGCTGCAGCCGTCGATCAACAAAGATACGAACGAGGTGACGCTGAGCGTTCGCCCGACGCTTTCCAAAGTCACCAAGCTGGTGTCGGATCCTACTTTCGAGCTGTGTAAGGCAAGCGCCGCGGCCAACCTCCCCTCCGACTCGCCGATTCTTACCACGCTGGTGAATATCCAGAGCGAGATTCCGCAGCTGGAAACCCGCGAACTCGACTCCATCCTGAAAATCAGGAGCGGGCAGGTGATGGTCATCGGCGGATTGCTCGAAGACAAATCGATTAATACCGATGCCGGCGTGCCGGGTGTGGCGGAAGTGCCGTATTTTGGCAACCTCTTCAAGAGCGTGACTAAAACCAACACCAAGAAGGAACTGGTCATCCTTATTCGCGCCACCATTGTCGAATCAAACGGGAGCGCCGACGGCGCAGACAAGGCGATCTACCAGAAATTCATACAGGATCCGCGTCCCATCGATTTCCAGAAGTAATTTTCCGCAATGCTGACCAATATACGCTATATCCTGATCACCGCGCTGCGAGACTGGCTGTTTATCGGCCTGCTGAGCGGCGTGGCGCTGGCTACGGTCATTTCCGCCACGCTCGGCGGCACGGCGTTCCTCGAAGGCAAGGCCATGACCATCGCGTTCGCTTCGGGCTCGTCGCGCGTGATCCTTATGATCGGGCTTATCGTGTTCGTCTGTTTCCACATCCGCAACGCCTTCGACACCAAAGAGATCGACGTTATCCTCTCGCGGCCCATCTCGCGCGGGAACCTGATCTTCGCCTACTGGCTGGGGTTTTCTTTCGTGGCGCTTATGCTGGTGGTGCCGGTGGTGGCCGTGATGGGCCTGATCGGAGTGCAGAACTGGGGCGGCTATATCGGCTGGGGCGCGAGCCTCCAGCTTGAAGCCATGCTGGTCGTGGCGCTGGCGTTGTTTTCAGCGTTCACGATGCGCAGCGCGGTAGTGTCGGTTCTGGCATGCATGGGGTTTTACGTGTTGTCGCGCATGATGGTGTTCTTCGTCATGACCTCGCAGACCACGCAGATGCAGGGCGATCAGTATATCGTCATGAAATACGTTCTGAGCGCGATCTCTACGGTGGTTCCCCGCCTCGATTTCTTCTCGAAAAGCGAATGGCTGGTCTACGGCTTCGACGCCGCGCGCGACTGGCAGCTGTTCATCCTGCAGGCGGCGGTTTTCATTCCCGTGCTCCTCTTAGCGACGCTCGCCGATTTCCGGCGCAAGCAGTTCTGACGCATGGCCGCGCGCGCTGCCATATGGGTGCGGCATTACCTCGCGCTGGCGCTGTGCCTCGCGCTGCAATTCGGTTTCTGGTATAAAACGCATGATATCCGGCCTGATTTAAACGTCGTGCCGGACGTGCCGGGTGAACGGGCGGTGCAGGCGCTGTCGTTCGGCGACAAGCAGTTTTATTTCCGCGTGCTGGCGCTCGGCATCCAGAATTCAGGCGACACCTATGGCCGCTTCACGTCGCTGCGCTATTACGATTTCAACAAGCTCTACCACTGGTTCAACCTTCTCGACACGCTCGATGCCCGCTCCAACATGATGCCCGCGATGGCGGCGTATTATTTCAGCGTGACGCAGAATACCGCTGACGTGCGCTACATCGTCGACTACCTTTATACGCATTCGACGCGCGACGTAGAGCGTAAATGGTGGTGGCTGATGCAGTCGATCTATCTCGCGCAGCACAAGCTTTCCGATATGGATCTCGCGCTCAAGGTGTCCGCCCCGCTGGTGAACCCCAAGGTGCCGGTATACGCGCAGCATATGGCCGCCGTCGTGCGCGAGAAGCGCGGCGAAATGGAAGACGCGCTGCGCATCATGGAAACCATCCGCGATAACGCGAAAGAAATTCCCGAAGCTGATCTCGCCTATATGAATTATTTCGTCAAGGAACGGCTAGGCAAGCTCGAAGAATTCACCAAGAGCAACGAAAAGAGGTAGCGGATGCCCACCGCCGCCGTCCTTACCCTGACGCAGGCGCTGCAACTGGTCGGGCTGGCGCCGTGCCTGTTCCTCGTGGCGCTGCTTGCGGCGTTGTCGTTTCGCAACGTTCAGGCGATCGTGCCGGGGTGCTATTTCCTCGCGCTTTCCTGTAGTTTCGCGCTGCCGCTGGTGGATTTATTCGTACCGGGCGAATATGCCCGCGAGCTGAACGCCGGCCTGCTGTTCGGCGAGAGTATGCTTGCGGCGTTCAGTTTCCTGCTGATCATGCAGTTTCTTTCCGGGCGCGTGCCGCCCGGGGTATACTGGCTGGTGCTGGCGCTGCCGCTTATCGGCGGCGGTCAGCTGATCTACGTCACTACATTGCCCGCCAGCGAGCTTTGCCAGAGCGGGCAGTCATGCGTGGACGTGGGCGCGATCAAGACGCTCTACAACGTGTTCGCTTCGGCGATGGTATTCCTGCTGCTGATCTATTATGCGTCGCGGATCTCCGGGCTGGAGGCGGGCGATGCGCATAAAGGGCATAAATACTGGCTGATCATCGTGCTTATTCTTTCGCACGTGCTGGTGCTGGCGGTCGATCTGGCGCGGCTTTCGGGGCATATGTCGTCCGACGACGCCTTCTTCACCGAAACCGTGCTGCGGCTGATGTTCATCTACCTTGTCATCACCTCGCTGTTTCGCGTGTTCTACCCGGCGATGGTGCAGCAGGCCGTGCCCTTTGCCGAAAACCGCCGCTACGATCCCGCGCAGGACGCAGCGCATGTCGCCGCCGTCACCCGCCTGCTCGAGCAGGAACACGCCTACCGCGAAATGCGTTTAAACCGCGCCGCGCTCGCGCAGAAAGTGGGGGTGGGCGAACACCATCTCTCGCGCATCATCAACCACGCGTTTGGAAAAAATTTCAACGAGCTGGTCAACACCTATCGCATCGAAGATGCCAAACGGCGCTTAAAAAGCGAGGACACGCAGATTACGGTGATCGCGTTCGAGGTTGGATTCAACTCCATCGCTTCGTTCAACCGCGTATTCAAGGAAAAGGTTGGGGTGTCGCCGACGGAGTTCAGGGAGAAAGTGTAGGGATAAGGGATAAGGGATAAGCGATAAGAGCAAAAAACTTACTGTCCCTTATGCCTTATCCCTACCCACTAATATCCCGTAGCGATCCTGTCCACCAACTGCTTCACGGTGGGGATAAAGCCGTCCTTATAGAACGGGTCCTGCGCGAAACGGTAGGCGTTGTGGCCGGAGAACATGAGGTTCTTGTCGGGATCGGCGCCGTGGATGATGTCCTGCAGCGTTTTCTGGATGCAGTAGCTGCGCGGATCGGCTTTCTTACCGGTGGTGTGGTCGTCGTGGTCTTTCCAGTTGGAGAAGCGGCAATGCGACAGGCAGCCCATGCAATCGACCTGGTCGGTATGGATCTGGTGCGCCTTTTCCGGGGTGACGAAAATCAGCGTGGAATCCGGGGTTTTCATCGGTTCGATGTAACCGTCGCGGATATATTCCTCGACGCGGATTTTATCGTCAGGGGTGATGAATACCGGGCGGCCGCGCGCGCCCACGCCGAACGGTTCGGTGAAGTAGTTTTCCGGCTCGGTGCGGTATTCGATCTGGCGTTCGGAACGGCCCTTGAGCTCGCGGATAAAGCTGTTATCAACGGCGGAGGAATAGAATCCGGTGGGGCTGAACTGGTTTAGGAACACGTCGCCTTCTTTCAGCGTCAGCAGTTTCTTTTTCCACACTTCGGGAATCGGGCTTTCCTGCGTCAGCAGGGGACGGGTGCCGAACTGGAAGGCGATGGGCCCGATTTCAGGATTGTCGAGCCAGTGCTCCCATTCCTTCAGGTGCCACGCGCCGCCTGCCATGATGATCGGTGTTTCGTTCAGGCCGAAGCTGTTGAGCGTCTTGCGCAGCTCCGCCACGCGGGGGTAGGGGTCCTGCGGTTTGTTGGGGTCTTCGGCGTTGGAAAGCCCGTTATGCCCGCCGGCGAGCCACGGGTCTTCATACACTACCGAGCCGAGCCATTCCGGGGTTTTGTTGTAAGCGCGCTTCCACAATGCGTTGAACGCGCGCGCCGACGAGATGATAGGATGGTAATACACCTGATAATAGGCGCAGAGTTCGCCGAGCCGGTACGGCATGCCCGCGCCGCAGGTGACGCCGTGCACCATACCTTTCGCGCCTTCCAGGATGCCCTGCATGACGCGCTCGCAACCGCCCATTTCCCACAATACGTTGGTGTGGACGCGGCCCTGGCCGTTCGATATTTCATAGGCGACTTTCGCCTGCTCGATGCCGCCGCGGATACTTAAATCCACCAGCTCTTCGTGGCGCTCGCGGCGGGTTTTGCCATGGTAGACATAGGGGACGAGGTTGCCGTTAGCGTCGTGGCTGTCGGCGTTTACGCCGGAAAACGTGCCGACACAGCCGGCAGCGGCGAACGCGCCGGTGCTTTGGCCGTTGGTCGCGCCCACGCCTTTGCCGCCCTCGACGATGGGCAGGCACTCCTTGCCGGAAAGGACGACGGGCTTGAATTTATCAGTGAATGAAGACACGGAAGCGGCAGTTGCTGGTTTAGGCACGCGGGTAAATCCCAATTTTCAAAGAAGGGCATTATAGGCGGAAAGCACGCGAACACAACCCCAATATGCGTTGGCGCAGCGTAGTTCCAGATCGGCATAAATGCTTAAATTAAAAAGCTAATAGGTATTTCGTAAAGACAATGGCTTCGTTATCCGCCGCTGCGTCGTTACCTGGTTCGATGCGGTAGGTGGCGTTGACGCCCAGCGCCGAGCGCTGGCCGTAGGCGATGTTGTAATAGGTTTCAAAGTTGATCTCGCGGCCTGTGGGCGCGAGGTCGAGCGCGGCCTTGTCGTAGGCGACGCCGCCGCCTGAGGTCATTCCCACCGGCAGCATCATCCCGGCGCGGCCCGAGCGCACGCGCAGCGGCTGCGACATCACGACGCCGAGGCGGTCGTCTGCGCCCATGACGCCTTTATATTCCATGCCCAGCGCGAAGGCGTCGCTCGTGACGTTGTTAAACCCGGTGAAGATCGAGCTGCGCGCGGCGGAAACCTTGGTGAGCCCCAGATCGTAATTTCCGAGGAACACGAGGCGCTTCGACAGCGCGTACTGCCATGCGAGCTTGCCATGATAGGTAGCCGCTTTGTCGATGGCGAACGCGCCGCTGGTTTCCGAGCCAAGCAGGCTGTTTTCTTCCATGCTCACGCCGCCCGAGAGCGATACGTGCGATGCTTCGCTGCCGTAGGTGTAGCGCGTGACCATGCCGCTGGTGCTTTTCTGTGCGTCGAAGCGGTAGTCGTATTCGCGGTCGAGATCACCGTAATACGCCGCCACCTGCACGCGCGAATTTCCCGAGGCGTAGCCTGCGACGCTGCTGTTGCCGCGCTCGAGAAGATTGAGATACGGGTCTTTGAAGGCATCGGTGATGAGGAAGCGGTTACGTTCGTTCCCGAGCATATCTGCCGGGTCGGTGCGGTAATTGAACGCGAAAGAAGCAAGGCTGTCGCCCGTCTGGATCGCCGAGCGGTAGCTGAATTTCGCCTGCGTGCCGGGCATCGGCTCGTCGGCGGTTTTCGGGTCGGCTTCGGTGGAGAAGCGGATGCTCGACTGCTCGCCAAGGCTGACGGTGTTCGTGAAATCATCCTGCGCGAAGGCGGCGAATTTCTCGTAAGGCGTTTCGCGCGGGGTCAGGCTGCGCGACAGCGCCGAAAGCGGGATGGAGTAATTCTTGCGGTAGCCGTCGAGGAATTGCAGTTGCAGGTGGCTTCTGGCCAGCGCGTTGCCGAACGGGGCAGAAAGCCCGAAGCCGGAATTGTTGAAAGAAAACGCGCTCATCGAACCCAGCGCCGTGAGTGACCAGCCGCCTTCGGTGGGGTCGGTGGCTTTGCGCAGGTTGACCAGCCCGTGGCCGTAAATGTCGTCTATGCCTGCTGCGCCGAGGTCGGTGGCGGTGTCGAACAATATCTGCAGCGCTTCCTCGGGCGTGAGGTGGGGGAACGCGCCGAGCAGTACCGCCAGCGAGCCGGAAATATTGGGCGCGGCGAACGACGTGCCGTCGAGGTCGGTGGTGTAGCCGCCGCCGTTGAGCGTGGAAACGACGTCTTCGCCGGGAGCGGCAAGGCACCAGTTCTTGGCTACGCCGCAGGCGTTGCTAAAGCTGGAGATGACATTGCCGCTGTCCACCGATATCGCCGCCACCCAGTTTTCGCTCCAGTCGCGGTGGAGTGGGTTGACGGTGTCGTAATTCACCTGCGAAATGCCGGCGGGTGCTATGGCGCCCTGAAAATAATAGGGCAGGCTTGCAGGCACGATCGGGTCGGCATCGCCCGCGTTTCC
>CAZBUX010000060.1:0-9019 GCA_964495185.1 uncultured Rickettsiales bacterium
CGAGAAACGCCATAAAGCAGATCACGCACAGGCAAATGAGCAGCAGGTTGGTCGTCGCCATGCGATTTCACCGTCGATATTTCATGGAAATTAGACTACAATTCAACCCATGGAGGCAATATGAATATATCGAAAGTTATCCTGGTTAGTACCGCTCTGGCGCTGGCATGGACGGCTGCAGCCGATGCATCGGAGCGCGAGTCGAGACGCAAGAAACGGGAGTTCAAGCCAAGCCAGGAAGAAATAGAAACGGAAAACCCCCACCTCCTGATGCCCGAGGAAACGCGCGGCGACGCCGTAGTTGAAACGGAAAAGCAAAGAGAGAAACGGGAAGAAAGACAGTTAGATATCCCCAAAGAACTGAGAGAGGGCGTTAAAGCCGTAGATTCGGACGATGAAAAAGTCGACCCGACGGGAAACCTTACGGTGGACCAGATCAATGCGCCTGTCGCCGCCCCGCCGCCTGCCGATCATATGGCGCCCTCATGGCGCGACATGACGGCGGCGAATACGGCGCAAATGAGCATATTTCCAGAACGGCCGCTTTTTGCCATGCAGCCTGCGCGGCTGGTGGTCACCCTTGCGCGCGGGCCATCGCGCGAGCCGATCACATTCGACCAGCTGGGCATGGTGCATACCAAACGGGTCCACCTCCTCGTCGTCGATCCGACATTCACCGACTACCAGCATCTCTACCCTTCGCCCGGCGGCTCGCCCGGCAGCTACACGGTGGATTTCACACCGAAGCTGGCAGGTGGCTACCGCGCCTGGGCCGACATCACGAACGCCCGCACGGGTAAGCGGGAATTCGTCATGGCCGATATCGGCGCGCCTGCCGCAACCAATGTGGTAAAAAACATGGACTCCGCCGCTAATGTCGGTGATTACCATTTTCTGCTGAATTTCGACCAGAAGCCCGTGCATGGCACAGCGTCGATAGCCACCCTCACCGTCCGCGACAAGCATGACAACCCGATCATCACGCTGGAGCCGATCATGGGAGCATTCGGACATCTCGTCGGATTTTACGACGATTACCGCACGGTGCTGCATGCGCATCCCGTGGGAGCCGAACCCAAAAGCGCCAGCGAGCGCGGCGGTCCGGAGCTGATGTTCCGTTTAACGCCCGAAAAGGCCGGGTACGTGAAGCTGTTTTTCCAGATCAAAGTCGACGGCAAGGAAGTACTCGTGCCGTTCGGGGTGGAAGTGGAGTAATAGCTACAAAGGCCGGCAGCGCTCGCCAAGCCAGCTTCGCACCTCGCCGCTAAGCTTGCCCGAAAGCGCACGTTCCACCCATGCGTGGTAATCGTTCAGCCATTGCTTTTCCTGAGGCGACAACAGGGCGGCGTCCACCAGCCGCGTGTCGACAGGCGCGCAGGTGAGCGTCTCGAACCCGTACCATGACTTGCCGCCTGCGCATTTCTCCCTTTCCGCCACTGCCACGAGGTTTTCGATGCGGATGCCATATTCGCCGCTTTTATAGTAGCCCGGCTCATTGGATACGATCATTCCCGGCGCCAGATGCGCATCGCCGCCGCGTTTGCTGATACGCTGCGGGCCTTCATGCACGCCAAGGAAACATCCTACCCCATGTCCTGTGCCATGGTCATAATCCAGCCCCACCTGCCATAAATACTGCCGCGCAAGCACGTCGAGCTGCGACCCGGCCGTGCCTTTGGGAAACACCGCCGTGGCAATCGCGATATGCCCCTTCAGTACGCGCGTAAAGCGGTCTTTATGCTCGGCGTTCGGCGCCCCCACAGGCACGGTACGCGTGATATCGGTGGTGCCGTCGGGATACTGCCCGCCAGAATCCAGCAACAGCAATTCGCCTGCCTTGAGCGCCCGGTTCGTTCCGGGTGTGGAACGGTAATGCACGATGGCCCCGTTCTCCCCGCTTCCCGCAATGGTCGAAAAGCTGGCGCTTTTGAACATATCATCCTCGGCACGGAACCTATGCAGCGCCTCGCCCACTTCCATCTCCGTCACTTCCCGCTTGGCGGTTTCTCCGTCGAGCCACGCAAGCAGCTTCACGACCGCCACGCCGTCGCGCAGATGGGCGCTACGGATTCCGTTAAGTTCCACGTCATTCTTAAGCGCCTTTGGCAATACGCACGGGTCTTGCCCCTCGACGATTTTTGCGCCTGCCTTCGCAAGCAATTGCGTATGCCACACGGGCGTGGCCGACGGGTCACACAGCACTGCGCGCTTATGTTTGCCAAGCTCGGCCAGCGTATCCCTGAGCGCTGCCGTCGAAAGCACCGTCACCTCGTTGCCAAGATGCTTGAGCACTTCGCCGGAACAGCGCGACGGTTCTACGAAAAGTTGCGTATGCCCGCCCTTGCCGATAATCGCCACCGACAACGCCAGCGGCGTATGCTCCGTATCGTTGCCGCGCACGTTGAGCAGCCAGTTGACCGAATCCGGCGCAACCAGCAGCGCCGCGTCCGCCCCTGCCTTATCAAGGGCATCGCCTATCAGACGGCGCTTATCCGCCGAATTCTTGCCGCAATACCGCGTCTCGTGAATAACCAGAGGCGAACATGGCGCGGCCGGGCGGTTTTTCCACAGCGCATCGATAGGGTTGTCAATCGCCACCGCCGCCGCGCCTTTTTTTAAAAGCGCCGTTTCCAGCCGCTTGAGCATCGAAGCCGTATAAAGCCGCGCGTCGTAGCCGATGCGTGCGCCATTGACGGATTGCGAGGATATCCACTCCTCAGGCGTCGTATCGGCGCTGTTGTGCAGTTCGAACAGCGTGTCGTCCACCTCCGCTTTCGCCTGCAGCGTATAACGCCCGTCGGTGAAAAACGCGGCCTTGTCCGCCGTCACCGCCACCGTTCCCGCCGAGCCGGAAAACCCCGTAAGCCATTCAAGACGGCGCGTGGCTTCGGGCGGGTATTCGCTTAGATACTCATCCTGCACCGGCTGCAAAAAACCGTAAATATCATTTTTTTTCATGATATTACGTAACTCCGTGATTCTGTCGTTCATCGGCATGTGAATAATTTGTTTACCTTTCAGCGATTCTTAACGCCTTAACCGTAGTCTTATCCTAATATACCACAGCGTTACAACCAATGGCATTCTGATATGCGCGCATTGCTGGTCGTGTGGGTTTGGTTTTTCTGGTGCGCCGTTTCGCTTCCCGCGGCGGCTAAGGAAGACCTGACGTTCTGGCCGCAGGCCGCTCCAGCCGCTTACTCGTATTCATCGCTCAAGCCAGTCGCGGTCATTTATTTCCCCGGCCCGAATGAAGAACGCATCGCCAGCATGGTCGCCGAGTTGCAGGGCGATTTCAGCCTCACCGTCGAAGGTCACCGCCTGGAAAACGAAAGCGAGCTGGCAGCGCGCATCGAAACCATCGCCGAAAACCCGGTGGGCATGGTCGTCGTCGTCGCGCCAGAGAAGCTGGACGCGCTGCTCAAAATCCCGAGCCTCTACCCCGACATCAATTTTTCCATCGTCGACGTCGATAAACCCGTCTACCTCGCCAACGTCCGCACCCTCATCTTCGACGAGCAGGAAGGCGCGTTCCTGATCGGCGCGGTGGCCGCGCTCAGCTCGCCTTCGGGAAAAATCGCCATCGCCGGAGCCAACGATACGCCGCATGCGCGTAATTTCATCTATGCCTTCATCCAGGGCGCTAAATACGCGCGCGGCGATGCGCAGGTCGGGCATTATTTCATCCGCAGCAAGACCACGCTGGACAATGGTACCGACACGCTGTTCCTGCTCGACCGCGAATTGCTCACCCCCACCCTGCTCAAGCGCAAGCCGAAGAGGCCGTGGCTCATCACCTACGACACGGCGCTGCCGGAGCACGGGGAAATACTGCTCACCAGCCTGATCCGCCACCGCGACCTGGCGCTGTATTCCGTCGTCAAATCCTACGCGCAGGAGCGCTGGTCGCCCGGCAGCGAAACGCTCGGCGTGACCGGCGGCTATTTCGATTACGCGCTGGACAACCGCAACAAGGCCCAGCTTTCGAAAGAGATCGTCGCCCGTATCGAGGAAATCAAGGACCTGATGACGCAGCAGGTCGTGCGCGTCACACCTGCCACGCCGTAGTTACTTCTTCAGCACCAGCGCGCACCAGTCCCCGTGCGCGATCCGCCGCACGAAGGTCAGCCCCTGCATCTGGTGTGCCGCGCGCACCTGTGTTTCCTGCGACACAAGCAACCCCGACAGCACCGCCGCGCCGCCCTCAGCCAGATGCTGCGCGAGCTGCGGCGCGAATTTCACCAGCGGCCTTGCGAGGATGTTCGACACGATCAAATCATACGGCGCCTTGCGCTTCACGCGCTCGTTGCTGTAGCCGTCGGACACCGCCGCCGTCACTTCGCGGGTCACACGGTTGATGGCGATGTTCTCCTCTGTCACCTGTACCGCGATGGGGTCGATATCCACCGCGAATACTTCTGCGTTCCACAGCTTCGCCGCGGCGATCGCAAGGATGCCGGATCCGCAGCCCATATCGAGGATATTCTTATAGTGACGCTGGCGACCGAGGAATTCGAGCGCTTCGATGCAGCCGCGCGTCGTACCGTGCTCACCCGAGCCGAACGCCGCACCGGCATCGACCTGGATGGGAATGCTGCCGATACCGCCGCGCTCAGTCACATGCGCGCCGTGGATGAAAAACCGCCCGATGGTAAGCGGCGGGAAACTGCGCGCCACCTGCGTTTTCCAGTCTTCCGACTCCACCTGCGAAATCTCCGGCTTCGGCGTTTCCATATCGCAAAGCGCCGAGAGCACGAGCAAGCGGCGCTGCACTTCCGTCATGTCCGGCATGTCGTCGCAAAGCAGCTCATAGGTCCATAAATCCTTCGCCTCGTCCTTCTCTAAGCCCGACACCGCCAGCGCCATGCCCTCGAAAGAATTTTCCACCACTTCGTGCAGCGCGCCGGTGAGGACGAAGGAAATCTTCCAGTATTTCCTGCTCTGCGCGAAAGGATTGCTTTTAGTGCGCCCGGTCATGGTTTCTCTCCGATCAGTTGCAGCCATTCGTCTTCCGCGAGGATGTTCACGCCAAGCTCCTTGGCCGCTTTAAGTTTGCTTCCCGCGTCTTCGCCCGCGATGACGTAATCGGTTTTTGCCGATACCGAGCTTGCGATCTTCGCGCCCAGCGCCTCGGCGCGTGCCTTGGCCGCAGCGCGCGTCAGGCGCGCAAGCGTGCCGGTGAACACCACCGTTTTGCCTGAAACCGGCGAATCCGCCGCGACTTTATCGGCGTCGGCGACGCGCAATTCTTTCGCCAGCGCCCGCACGATTTCCATGTTATGCGGCTCGCGGAAAAAATCGAACAGCGCTTCGATGACCGTAGCTCCGATGCCGTCGATGTTATCCAGCTGCTCCATGATTTCGCTGCCTTCGGGCAGTTGCTCCATCGCCGCAAACCACGCGGCGAACGAGCCGTAATGCTGCGCCAGAAGCTTCGCCGTAATCTCGCCCACATGCCGGATGCCGAGCGCGAAAATGAACCGCGATAATTTCACGTCGCGCGCGCGCTCGATGGCGGCAAGCAGGTTCTCCACCGATTTCTCGCCCCAGCCTTCGCGCTTCGATATTTCGGCGGTTTTCTCGTGCAGGCGGAAAATATCCGCCGCGGTTTTGATCAGCCCGTCCTGCCAGAACGCCGTGATCTGCTTTTCGCCGAGCCCCTCGATATCCATCGCCCCGCGCGACACGAAATGCCGCAGCCGTTCCACCAGCTGCGCCTCGCACATCAGCCCGCCCGTGCAGCGCCGCGCCACTTCCCCCTCCTCACGCACCGCGATGCTGCCGCATACCGGGCAATGATCGGGGAATTTATACGGCTTCGACGACGCTGGCCGCTTACCCGCATCCACCTCCACCACCTGCGGAATCACATCCCCCGCCCGCTGCACCACCACCGTATCGCCCTCGCGTATATCCTTGCGCGCGATCTCGTCCTCATTGTGCAACGTCGCATTGGAAACCACCACCCCGCCCACGGTCACCGGCTTCAGCCGCGCCACCGGCGTCAGCGCGCCCGTGCGGCCAACCTGAATCTCAATTTTCTCCAGCACGGTGACGGCGCGCTCGGCGGGGAATTTATGGGCAATCGCCCAGCGCGGGGCGCGGCCTACGGAGCCGAGTTTCTTTCGTAATTCTAAATCATCGACTTTATAGACGAGTCCATCGATATCGTGACCTAATTGTGCCCGCTCTGATTGAATCTTCTTGTGTAACTCAAGCAAGAAATCAAGATACAGTGTGGTAGGCACTCCACCGTCAGGCATATGGATTTCTGCAGAAATCACTTCAAATCCATAACGATTCAGCTTCTTCAGCACCTCTAAATGTGATCGTCCCAAGTAATGAGCGTCATCTTCCACCCATGAATAAATATAATAATCCAGCTTACGCGATGCTGTAATTTTCGGGTCAAGCTGTCGTAAACTGCCTGCCGCAGCATTTCGCGGATTGGCATATTCTGCATTACCCGCCATCTTTTGTTTTTCGTTCAGCATCCGAAATACATCGTGTCGCATGAATACTTCACCACGCACCTCAAGCACAGCGGGGTAATCATGCTTTAACTGCGCTGGAAAGTTCCGAACATGCCGGATATTAGCTGTAATATTTTCTCCGGTCTCACCATCACCGCGAGTTGCTGCCATTACCAGCGTTCCATTTTCGTACCGCGCAGAGAATGAAAGCCCATCAATTTTTGGCTCACATACATAGTCAATATGGTCACCAGCACCCCAACCCAAAAATTTCTTTATCCTCTCATCCCACTCCCTCACTTCCTCCTCGCTCATCGCATTGTTCAGCGACAGCATCGGCACGCTGTGCTTCACTTTGGCGAAGGTTTCCAGCGGCGGGGCGCCGACGGTCTGGGTGGGGCTTTCGGGAGTGACAAGCTCGGGGAATTCCGCTTCGAGCTTCTCCAGCCTGCGGCGCAGCGTATCGTATTCGGCGTCCGAAATTTCGGGCGCGTCTTTCTGGTAGTATAGTTTATCGTGGCGGCGGATTTCATCTGCGAGTTTTTTATGCTCGCGGTAGGCCTGCGACGGCTTCAGGGATTGCGGCAATGCGTCGTTCACGCCGCTTCCTCCAGAAGCTTCTGCGCAGCTTTGCGGGCCTCTTTCGTGATCGTCGCGCCGGAAAGCATGCGGGCGAGCTCTTCCTCACGGGTAGCGTCTGTGATTTCCAGCACTTCGGTGATGATTTTTTTGCCCTGCTGGCGTTTGGCCACCAGCAGGTGTTGCGTGCCGCGCGCGGCGACCTGCGGGAGGTGCGTCACCACCAGCACCTGCGCCGATTTCCCGAGCAGGCCTAAGCGCTGCCCGATGGCGTCGGCCACCGCCCCGCCCGTGCCGGTGTCGATCTCGTCGAAGATCAGCGTCGAAGCCGAGCGCACGCTGGACAGCGCCACTTTCAGCGCCAGCATGAAGCGCGACAATTCCCCGCCCGAGGCTATCTGCCTGAGCGGCGCGTAGTTCACGTTCTTATCGGTTTTCGTCACGTTCGTTGCGCAGACGAAATGAATACTGTCCGTGCCGTTCTCCGACCACGCGGTTTCCGGCAACGGCTCGATGCGCACGGCAAAACGCGTGTTTTCCATCTTGAGCGGGGCGAGTTCGTTTTGCGTGGCTTTTTCAAGCCTGAGCGCCGCTTTTTTGCGCCCTTCCGAAAGCGCAGCCGATGCCGCTACGAACGCCTCGCGCGCCTGTTTTACCGCCTGCTCAAGCGCCGCCAGCCTGTGCTCCTGCGATTTGATGAGCGACAGTTTCTCCGACACCTCTTCATAAAGCGCGGGCAATTCATCCACCGGCAGGTTGTATTTCCGCCCCGCCGCCTTCAGCGCAAACAGGCGCTCTTCGATCGCTTCCAGCTTTTCCGGATTATAGCTCGCATCCCCGCCAAGTTTTTCCAGCGCCACCTGCGCGTCGTCGGCTTCGTTGGCGGCGCGGTCGAGCGCGTCGATAAGCCCGGTCTGCCCGCTGGTCAGCGGCGAACGCATAAGCGTGCGCTGCACCGAACGCAGCGTGCCGACGACGCCGCCTTCCTTCGTAAGCTCAGCGAGCGCTTCGTTGAGCACGCCGAAGAGCTTTTCGCTCTGCATCATCGTCGCGCGCTGCGTCGAAAGCATCTCCTCTTCGCCCGGCTCCGGCGAAAGCTGCTTCAGCTCGTTCATCATGTGCTTCAGATATTCCTGCTCGCGCGCCGCCTGCGCGATCTCGGCCCTGAGGGAAGCGATAGCATCCGTTTCCGTTTTCCACTGGCGATACGCAGCCGCCACCGCCTTCGCGCGCGCGCCAAGCCCGGCGTAATCGTCGAGCAGCGAGCGGTGCAGCGCCGTATCCATCAGCCCGCGCTGGTCGTGCTGGCCGTGAACTTCCACCAGCGATTCGCCGAGTTTTTTAAGCGCCGTGACCGTAATCGCCTGATCGTTGGCGAGGCAACGCGTCTTGCCGTCGCCAGAAAGCGTACGGCGGATGATCAGCGTGTCGGACGCCTCGATGCCGAACTCCTCCATCGCTTCCGCCACGTTCTTATTACCGGTGATGTCGAATTCTGCGGTAACCGCGCCCTGCGCCTCACCCGAGCGCACCAGCGAGGTGTCCGCACGCGCGCCGAGCGCAAGCCCGAGCGCGTCGAGCAAAATGGATTTACCCGCACCGGTCTCGCCAGAAAGCACGCACAGCCCGGATTTCAGGCTTATGTCGCAGCTTTCGATCAGTACGATGTTGCGAATGGAAAGCGCTGTCAGCATATTTCTTACTTAGGGAATGAGGTGATCCCACCACGGCGTGCTCGCGCCTTCGGGCGTTTTCGCGGCCTGCGCGGCCTTACCGGTCATATTTTTGTAGCTGTCGCGGTACCACGGGCTCGCCGGGTAATTATGCCCCAGCACGGCGGCGTAGCGCTGCGCTTCGTCAGTCACGCCGAGTTTCAGGTAGCATTCCACGAGGCGGTGCAGCGCTTCGGGCACGTGCGTCGTGGTCTGGTAATTCTCCACCACAAAGCGGAAGCGGTTGATAGCTGC